>JBHJOO010000217.1:0-19451 GCA_050329675.1 Balneolaceae bacterium | reverse complement strand
CCTACCAGTATACCATCTGAATCTACAACCGGCAGTGCAACCCGGTCATATTTACTAAGCATTTTTACAGCTTCTTCCTGATCATCAAAAACGCTTAACACCTCAAAGGAGTAGTCCATAATGTCGGAGATAGCTGTATCGGGATCGGCCAGAATTAGCTGGTTTAACCGTAAATCATCAATCAGTTTTTCATTTTCATCTACAATATAGATTACATTCAGTGTTTCTGCGTTTCTGCCAAATTCCCTCAGATGTCTCAAGCTTCTTTTAACAGTCCATTCCGATTTGATCCGCACAAACTTGGTAGTCATCAATCTTCCTACCGACTCTTCCGGATATCCAAGTAATTTACGAACCTGTTCCTGATTCTCTTTTTCCATGGAAGAAAGAACCCTTTTTGTGAGATGGCCGGGCAATTCTTCCATCAGGGCTACCTGCTCATCAGGCTCCAGGTTATTCATTACATCGCTAAGCTGTTGTCTTGAAAATATTTCAAGCAATTCAACACCCTTGCCTGAACTCAGATTTGAAAAAACATCGGCTGCTTTAGCTTTTTTTAAAAGCCTGAATATTACCACTGCAACTTCAGGTTCCAGATCTTCAAGTAATTCAGCAATATCAACGGCAGGCAGATCATTCAGAACTTCCTTTATAGCTACCCAATCTTTGGCTGCTATTAATTCATCAAATTCAGGTTTCAGGAGATTTACAAACATGACTTCAGATAAAGTAGATTGGTTTTAAATGGCAATGTAATCACCACTCTAAAATACTATTTTACAGTAGAAAAGAATCGTGGTAAAACCGCTAAAAAACAAGCTGAACAGATAACAATTTTTTATTTCTTTCTATCCAGTAAATTTTTCATTGCATTTTTTGCAGCAATCTGTTCTGCCTGTTTCTTGCTTTTTCCCTTTCCCGTCCCCAAAATTTTTCCATCTACCGAAACAGAAACTGAAAATGTTTTATTATGCCCCGGACCGTGTTCTGATATTATTTTATAATCAGGCAAAGACATTTTTTCTGCCTGTGTGTGTTCAAGTAAAATACTTTTATAATTGTCATTTTGCTTAACCACTTTTGTAATATCCAAAAATGAATCAATGTTTGTTTCTACAAACTGAAATGCAGTGTTATAACCCTTGGTCAGGTAAATAGCTGCAATAAGAGCCTCAAACACATCTGCAAGAATACTTTTTGAAAACTCGATTCCCTGTCCCTGCGCTTTGTCACCAATTTGAATCAACTCGTTTATTTTCAAACTTTTTGAAAGTATGGCAAGAGTTTCACCTCTTACTATTTTAGCCCGCAACTTTGTAAGAAAACCTTCTGTTTCATCCGGAAAACGTTCGAACAACAATTCCGTGACGATCAAGTCGAGAACAGCGTCGCCAAGAAATTCTAGCCTTTCGTAGGAATCTGATTTCTCAAATTCTTTTCCGTCAATTTTAGATCTGTGACGCAGAGCTTTTAGAAATACAGGCGTATCCCTTTCGTTCAGTTCAAATCCTAAAACAGCTTCAAGATTTGGCTCATTTCCGGCTGGTTCATCAGTATTGGATCTTTTTTTTTCAGACCTTTTTCTAAACCAGCGAAGCATGTTTATTATTCTTCAAATTTTTTGAATACAAGCGTTGTATTATGGCCGCCAAATCCAAATGCATTGTTTAATGCATAATTAACATTACGAGCTTCTGCTTTATTGACGGTATAATTCAAATCACATTCGGGATCAGGTGTCTGATAATTGATGGTTGGGGGAATCAATCCATGGTAGGTCGTAAGAAGAGCGGCAACTGATTCAGCAGCACCGGCTGCACCAAGCATATGGCCCGTCATTGATTTTGTTGAATTCAGATTTATTTTATAGGCATGATCACCAAAAACCTTTTTTATAGTATTACTTTCGGCCAGGTCTCCAAGTGGAGTAGATGTTCCATGCATATTTATGTGGTCAACATCTTCTGGTTTAATACCAGCCATATTCAAAGCGTTTGTCATCGACAAAATAACTCCATTACCCTCGGGATCAGGTGCAGTAATATGGTGGGCATCAGCTGAAAATCCATACCCCATTATTTCGCCATAAATTCTTGCATCCCGCTCAAGAGCCGATTCCAGTGATTCGATAAACATCATGGCCGCACCCTCTCCCAAAACAAATCCGTCACGGGTTTTGTCAAATGGCCGTGAAGCTGTTTCCGGAGAATCATTTCGGGTCGAAAGGGCTTTCATTGAGCTAAATCCTGCAATTCCAATTTGCCAAACCGGGGCTTCCGTTCCGCCACATACAGCCATATCAGCCTGGCCGTACTTTATCGCATCATATGCTAATCCTATATTGTGAGAACCTGTTGCACAAGCCGAAACTGTACAAAAGTTTGCACCTCTAAATCCATATTTGATTGAGATCTGACCTGCCGGCATATCGGGAATGAGCATTGGTATAAAGAATGGCGAGACCCCGCGGGGGCCATGCTGATGGTAAGAAACTGACTGGTCATAAAATGTTTTCATCCCTCCAATGCCGGAACCTACAATTACTGCGACTCTGTTTTTATCAATTTTATCAAGATCTACTTTACTGTCAATTACTGCTTCTTCAGCTGTTATTAAACCGTATTGAGACACTTTATCGAGACGCCTGGCTTCTTTGCGGTCGAAATACTCAAGTTCATCGTAATTTTCAAGCATCCCGGCAAATTTTGTAGGAAAATGTGATGTATCAAAATGTTCAATATTCCGAACACCACTTTTTCCTGATATGAGGCCATTCCAGAAATCAGGCGCCGTGTTGCCCACAGGCGTTAATGCGCCGATGCCTGTTACTACCACTCTGCGTCCAGTCATATATTAGTCCAGCTTGCTGGTATTTTTAGGATTTTTCCTGAATATATTTTACAGCATCACCCACTGTAGCAATATTTTCTGCATCTTCATCCGGAATACTGAGATCAAATTCTTTCTCAAATTCCATGATAAGTTCAACGGTGTCTAAAGAATCTGCACCCAGATCATTTGTAAAATTGGCATCACTTACAACCTCAGATTCATCGACTCCGAGTTTATCTACGATTATTGCTTTTACTTTTGCTTCAACATCCTGTGACATAGCAAACCTTATTTAGTTTATGGTTAGATTAATATTTAGTAAAAAATTCGTTTAAAAATACAACTTATGAGTATAAAAAAACATCAAATTAATTATTCAGTTTACGGATCCGGATTTCACATGGCCATACCGCCATCCACACGGATAATTTCACCCGTAATGTACGAGCTTAAATCAGAAGCTAAAAATGCTACAACATTTGCAATTTCTTCAGGCTCTCCCGCCCTCCCAAGTGGTGTTTCATTTTTAATGGATTCTAAAACTTTCTCATCAAGAGCATCCGTCATTTCAGTAAGTATGTACCCCGGAGCTACCACATTCGCCCGTATATTTCTGCTTGATAATTCTTTTGCATATGACTTTGTGAATCCGATTATGCCAGATTTTGAAGCAGCGTAGTTACTCTGTCCGGCATTACCTGAAAGGCCGACGACTGAACTGATATTAACAATAGAACCACTCCGGGCACGCATCATCGGTTTTGCAACAGCTTTGCTGTAATTAAATATACTTTTCAAATTTGTTTCAATTACTTCGTCCCATTGCTGCTCCGACATTCTGAGAATCAGATTATCCCTTGTAATCCCGGCATTATTTACCAGAACATTGATACTGCCAAATTCATTCACGACTTTTTGTACAACTTCTTCTGCTTTTGAATAATCAACGGCATCAGCCTGTAAGCAAAAAGAATTTACTCCATTTTTTTTGATGTTGTTTACAACATCTTCTGCGGCTTTTGCCGAACTTGCATATGTTATTGCAACATTTGCTCCGAATGAAGCTAATATCTCAGCAATTGATTTTCCAATTCCCCGGCTTCCGCCGGTTACAAGGCAATTTTTATTTTTTAAATTCATATCTGTATTTATTGATAACCATCTATTTCAACGTCCGAAAGAGTTCTTTTTACCAAACCCTGTAATACTTTACCAGGGCCAACCTCAATAAAGGACCGGGCACCATCAGAATACATATTCATCATGGTCTTTGTCCACTGAACAGGATTAGTAAGCTGATTTACAAGGTTTTCGCGAATTTTTTCAGTGTCCTTCGATGGCATAGCAGTATAATTTGAATATACCGGGCAAACAGGTTTTTCAATCCGGACCTTTTCAAGCTCATCTTTTAGTCCTTCAAGAGCCGGTTTCATAAGAGGCGAATGAAAAGCACCACTTACCGGGAGATTTTTTGCAAGCCTGCACCCTCTTTCTTTTGCTAATTCAATTGCTTTATCAACAGCATCTTTATCCCCGGAAATAACAAGCTGACCGGGGCAGTTATAATTTGCTGGAACAACCGGTTTTCCTACAGTTTTTTCCGCGTCTACGCATATTTGGTCAACTGACTCATCATCCATGCCAATAATAGCTGCCATGGTGCCTTCATAAACAGAGCCCGCTTCCTGCATCAGTTTGCCTCTAAGAGCCACAAGCTCAAGAGCAGATTCAAAATCCATTGCTCCGGAAGCAACCAGTGCAGAGAATTCACCAAGGCTGTGGCCTGCAGCCATATCAGGAGTTTCATTAAGAGTCTCAAACAGAGCTACTGAGTGCAAAAAGATTGCTGGTTGTGTAAATTTGGTTTGCATCAGGGTGTCAGAGGGCCCATTAAACATAATTTCTGTTAAAGAATACCCAAGAATATTATCTGCCTGGTCAAATCTTATTTTAACACTTTTATCAGATTTATAAAGTTCGGCAGCCATTCCGACAAATTGAGATCCCTGTCCGGGAAAAATAAATGCTTTCATAGTCAAATCCCCCATTTCAAATAGAGGGATCCCCAGGTATATCCTCCACCAAAAGATGCAAGCACGAGTTTATCGCCATAATTAATTTTATCTTTCCATTCATACAGACAGAGTGGTATAGTAGCTGCTGTGGTGTTTCCGTATTTATGAATGTTGATCATCACTTTATCTTTGTTTATTCCCATTCGCCGGGCTGTTGCATCAATTATTCGCATGTTTGCCTGATGGGGAACCAGCCAGGCAATATCATTGGCTGATAAATTATTTTTTTCCATGATCTCCAGAGAAACATCCGCCATTCCTTCTGTTGCCTTTTTGAAAACAGCTCTTCCATCCTGCCGCAAAAAATGTTTTTTATTTTTAACTGTTTCAAGAGTTGCCGGATTCAGGCTTCCCCCGGCTTCCTGAAAAAGAGCACAGTTTAAATCGCCTTCCACATGATGAATAAAATCAATAATACCGGTATCATCATCCGAAGGTTCCAGCAACACTCCGGAAGCAGCGTCCCCAAAAAGAATGCATGTAGTTCTGTCTGTGAAGTCGGTTATAACACTCATCTTGTCCGAACCAATAACAAGCACTTTTTCTGCTCTTCCAGACTCAATCATCATAGCACCGGTAGACAATGCATACAAAAAACCAGAACATGCAGCCGACAAATCAAACGCATAGGCATTATTGGCGCCTATCATTCCCTGTACAAGGCAGGCAGTAGCCGGAAACATATAATCAGGAGTAACTGTGGCTACTATAATTGTATCAATTTCCCTGGCTTTGTACCTGGCATTCTCCAGAATTTCTTCAGCAACACGGGCTGCCATAAAAGCCGTTGCCTTTTCTTTATCTTTTAAAATCCGCCTCTCACTGATTCCAGTTCTGCTTTTTATCCATTCATCATCTGTTTCGACCATCTGCTCCAATTCGGTATTCGTTAAAATATAATCTGGCAGATATCTGCCTAAAGCAGTTATTTTTGCGGTCTTATTTTCCATTAATAAATTTAATTTCCTGAAATTATCTAATCGATGCTACGATTTTATTATTTACATTTTGTTCAATAAATCTTGCTGCATTTAAGATCATATTTTTTATTGCCGTTGCAGAACTCCCGCCATGCCCTACCATGCTCAAGCCGTTTACACCCAAAAAAGGAATTCCGCCAACATTTTCATAATTGAACGGCTCTAATGTTTCAGACAAAATACCAAATATCATTTTTCTCATATCAGAAGAGGTGCCTTTTTTTTCAAATTGTATTTTCAGCAATTGCTGTAATGCTTCCGGTATCGATTCTCCGAATTTCAAAAGTATATTTCCTGTAAATCCATTACAAAGAAAAATATCTGCTTTTGCACTGAAAATATCTTTTCCTTCAACATTTCCTGAAAAGTTGGGAAGCTGTTTCAGTATTGAATAAACTTCTTTTATGGTGTCGGTACCTTTTTCCGGCTCTTCACCAACATTTAACAATCCGACAAACGGGTTTTTAATTTGCATAACCTCTTTTGCATAAACTGTACCCATTTTAGCAAATTGTAAATAGTATTCCGGTTTCATTTCGAGATTGGCACCTGCATCCATGAGCAGCCTGAAACCTTTAACAGTCGGGAAATAAGCGGCAATGGCCGGCCTGTGAACACCTTCCAATTTACCTAAAATCAGAGCAGAAGCCGCCAATAGTGCCCCTGTGTTGCCTGCACTCACAAAAGCACTGCACTCACCATTTCTTTGAGCTGTAAGCCCTGCCACGATAGAAGAATCCCGTTTACTTTTTACTGCAGATGAAGGAGATTCATCCATTGTTATAATTTGTGGTGCATTTAGAATAGAAATGCGGTTATCATCTGCATTGTGCTTGCCCAGTTCATTTACAAGCAGTTCTTCGGGGCCTGCCAAAAGAATTTGAATATTGCTGTTTTCACGGCAAGCTTCAATAGCCCCTAAAACCGGGTTTTCCGGAAAATGGTCACCTCCTACAGCATCTAAAGCAATCAACATTTTATCTTCGTAAAGTTACTTGGTTACGTCGAGTACTTGTCTCCCACGATAGTAACCACAGGCCATGCACACATGATGATAGCGATGTAATTCTCCGCAATTGGAACATTCCGTTATTGTAATATCAGAAATTTTATGATGTGAACGTCTTTTATTCCTTCTTGCTTTTGAAGTTTTCCTTTTTGGATGTGCCATCTGTTTTCAGTTAGAAATTTAATTGTTTGATTTTAATTTTTTCAGTTTTTCCCATCGGGGATCTATTTGATCCTCCCCTGATTCTGAAACATCTCCAAATTGTTTTGTTTCAAAATCTTTAATAAAACCATTTTTATCTAAATATTTGGGATGGATTTTTTTTACAGGTATGTTAAGCATTATTGTATCTCTGACCTCCTCATCGATATTTAAAATCAGTGATTCCGGTATTGGTTTAACTGCAGATTTTTCATCGATTATAATATCCTTTACATCCACATTAAATAAAATCTTATAACTGCCTGAAATTTGTTTAATAAAGGGTTCCAGAGAACGATCACAAATCATTTCAAGTTCTGCTTTCACAGCAAATTCAACCTGAATAAAATGATCCGATTTTAAAAACTGAATATGAACAACTGCTTCAGAAAGCCTGGTATTTTCAATTTCAAGATATCCATTTTTCAATGCTACACCAACGGTACTTTCACCGCCTGGAATGTTTTGTACTTGAAATTTTAAATTTTGTTCTTCCACAATAGCCTTTAAAAATAGAAAGATATTAATTGGGAAGCAATTCAGTTAAATAAACCGAACAATCTTTGTTCCACTAACCCAATTATTGTTCCCAGATCTTCCTGATTATTTACAAAATCAAGATCATCCGTATCGATAATTAATTTGTCATGAGGGTAACGGTCAATCCAGTCTTCATAAAGTTTATTCAATCGCTCCAAATAGTCGATTCTGATTGTATTTTCATAATCCCTGCCTCTTTGTTGAATTTGCCGTACTAACGTTGGCACCTGGGCTCTAAGGTAGATTAACAAATGAGGAGGTTCCAGATAAGCTGTCATTTCCTTGAAAAGTGCCTGATAGTTTTTATAATCTCTCTCGCTCATCAACGACATATCATACAGATTCTTTGCAAAGATTTCAGCATCTTCGTAAATGGTTCTGTCCTGAATTAAACTCGCCGGATTTGCAAGCATCTCTTTTTGATGCTTAAAGCGGCTTGATAAAAAGTAAATTTGGAGATTAAAACTCCATCTTCTCATATCCTCATAGAAATCGGAAAGGTATGGATTGTTATCAACTGATTCATAAAATGCTTCCCAGCCAAAATGTTTTGAAAGCAAACCGGTTAATGATGATTTGCCTGCACCAATATTGCCTGCAACAGCAATAAATTTAAACTTACCCGATTCTGATCCCTGCATAATTTTATAGATAACCTATTGTTTGCCAAGTATTCGGTACATTGCCTTTTTATAGTTTTCTACGCCTGGCTGATTGAAGGGGTTCACGCCAAGCATATAAACATATACAGCTGTAAATAATTCATAAAAATAGATTAGTTCACCTATTTGCTGGGCATTCAATTTTTCCATTGTAATTCTGATAAGCGGCACCCCGCCTTCAATATGAGCTTCACACGTTCCATTTTGTGCACTTCGATTTATATCATGAAATGATTTACCGGCAAGATAATTAAGCTCATCCACATCATCTTCAGTTTCAGGTACAATAAAATTAGCAATGGGTTTTTCCACTGAAATAAGTGTTTCCATAGCATTTCTTCTGCCCTGCTGAATCATCTGGCCGATACTATGCAAATCCGTTGAATAAGACGCTGTTGCGGGAAAGAGACCTTTTCCGTCTTTGCCTTCACTTTCACCTAATAGTTGTTGTATCCATGACGTGATGCCATTCAGTTCGGGTTCAAATGATCCAATAATATCAAGGGCGGTTCCCCTTTTTTGAAGCATATACCTGATCGCTGCATATTCTAATAAATTGTCGCATTCGTTTTCAAGTTTTTCATATTGGTGAACAGCTCCATAGAAAAGAGTTTGAATATCAATACCTGCAACAGCAATTGGCAACAAACCCACCGGTGTTAAAACTGAATAGCGTCCCCCTATATCGTCAGGAATAATAAATTTTTTATAGCCATCACTCTCAATAATTTTATTCAGGATTCCACCCTCCGAGCCTGTAGTTGCAATAATTCTCCTGTTTGCTTCAGCACCATACCTGTTTATAAACCATGTTCTCAAAACACGAAAAGAGAGAGCAGTTTCTAAAGTTGAGCCTGATTTCGAAACAACATTCAGGTAAATACTTTTATCTGTTCCATCTGGGTTTGGTTTATCGAGGTAATTCAGCAATTGCTTCAGGTACCTGCCGCCCATGTGATGCCCCGCATAAATGATTTCCGGTTTATCTTCGCTAAAAGCAGATTTGAGAGACTCAATTACCGCTTTGGCACCAAGATAGGAACCACCGATACCGCATAAGATAAATACATCAGCATCTCCCCTGATTTTATCAGCTAATTGTGAAATGCTATCGATTTCGGCATCATTCGGGCTTTTCATTATACGCCGCCAGCCCAGCCACTCCGAACCCAGGCCTGTACCGGACTGAACCATTTTAAGAGCTTTATCAGCTGTCGATTTGGTTTGTTCAAGTTCGTCTTTATTTATAAAGGTCAGCGCACCCTCAACGTCTGTCAATATCATAAGTTATCTCAAAAGTTTAGCTAATTCCAAAAGCTCAAAGTTTATATCTTTTTTCTTGCCGAATGTCATTCTTAACGGGGTAATTTTGATTGATCCATTCACGATACCTACCATAACCTGTGAATGCCCTTCAATCAAAGTTTTTACGGCAGCGGCTCCCAATCTGCTTGCCAAAACCCGGTCACGGGCAGTTGGGTTTCCACCCCTTTGAATATGGCCAAGTATACATACACGCATCTCATATTTTTCAAAATCAGGTCTTATTTTTTCAGCTAATTTGATTGCCCCACCGGTTTCATCTCCTTCAGCTATCACAACCAGGCTGCTTCTTCTCTGTTGTTTAAGCACATTATTCAACGATGATCTTACTTCATCTACGTCCGTTAAAGATTCTGGCAAAAGGATCAATTCCGCTCCGCCTGCAATTCCCGTTTCGAGTGCAATAAAACCGGCATCCCTGCCCATTACCTCTACAAGAAACAGCCTGTCGTGGGCATCGGCCGTATCACGAATTTTATCTATGGCTTCCATTGCTGTATTCAGTGCTGTATCATAACCGATTGTTTCATCGGTTCCCACAAGATCATTATCAATTGTACCGGGAATCCCTACTACGCAAGTTCCATGCTCCTGACTCAAAAGTGTAGCTCCCTGAAATGAACCATCTCCTCCTATTACAACAAGGCCATCTATTTTTTCTTTTTTCAAAACTTTAGCTGCCTTACTTCTGCCTTCCTTTGATCTGAATTCTTCTGATCTGGCTGATTTTAAAACAGTTCCTCCCCTTTGAATGATATTTGAAACTGTTGTGTTTTTTATAGGACTACATTCACCCTCAATTAATCCCTGATAACCTCTGGTTATGGCTTTTACTTCAATATTATTTGCCAATGCCGTACGCACAGCAGCACGAAAGGCTGCATTCATTCCGGGAGAATCTCCCCCACTGGTAAGTATTGCAATTGTTTTCAATTGGTTATATATATTGTTAGCATTCAATTTAAATAAGTTTGTAAACTAAAGAGCCTTTTCACTTAGAGCAAATTAATATTCGGTAAATTAACTAAATTTGAGTTTTCAGTTAAAGACATAATCACCAATTAAATGGCCGGACTGGCACAGACTAAAAATCAATTATCAAATATACAGAAATCTACGCTCAGTGAGATTACTGAACCCATTCAATCAAATCTTGAAATATTCCGGACTTTTTTTAAAAATGAAATTTCAAGTGATGTTTTTTTACTTGACCAAATAATTAATTACCTGCTCCGTCAAAAAGGTAAGGAAATCAGACCAACACTGGTACTGATGACAGCAAGAATGTTTGGTGATGTAAATACCCGCAGTTATGTAGCTGCTACAATGATTGAACTGCTTCACACAGCTACTCTCATACATGATGACGTAGTCGACGAAGCAGAAAAACGGCGGGGATTTTTGAGCATCAATAAAATATGGAAAAACAAGGCCGGGGTATTACTGGGTGATTTTCTTCTCTCTAAAGGCCTGCTCATTGCCCTTGAACATAAAGAATACGACCTTTTACAGGTATTATCGGAATCTGTAAAAAAAATGAGTGAGGGTGAACTCAGACAACTAAAAACGTCCCGCCTCTTTAACATGACAGAGGACCGTTACTATCAAATTATATCTGAAAAAACTGCCAGTCTGATAGCAGCCTGTTGCCAGTGTGGAGCTATTGCAACCACTGTAGATGAAAATACTCACCGGCAAATGTATGAGATTGGTATGGATATCGGTATGGCTTTTCAAATAAAAGATGACCTGTTTGATTATGGCCTGGATGATATCGGCAAACCGAAACGCAATGATATTAAGGAGCGAAAAGTAACTTTACCACTCATCAAAGCAATGCAGAGAGCTGGCAAGTCTGCACTTATTGCACGTAAACTTATGAGAAAGCGAAGTAAATCACAGGATGACATCAATCAAATTGTATCCTTTGTACACGATCATAATGGACTTGAACTTGCAAAAAAAGAGATGTTTACCTTTGCTGACAGTGCCATTAGCCGTTTACAGAAGCTTGAAGTTGAAAACGGAAGAGAAGATTTTGAAGCATTGATAAAGTTTATAATCAACAGAAATAAATAACTTCGTATATGAATCGGATTTTTATTTCTGATGTTCACCTGGGTGCGTTCGATGAACATACAAATATACTTATTGAAAATGAGTTGATAGAACTGATTGATTTTTGTGAAGAAAATCAAATCCATCCGACTATCCTCGGGGATTTATTCGATTTTTGGATGGAGTATTCCGGAGAAATACCCGAACTGGGAGAATCCATTCTAAAAAGATGCCGTGATTATAACCATTCCATCAAACAAATACTTTACATAACAGGAAATCACGATAACTGGACTTCCGGTTACTTTAGCGATCTCGGATTTGATGTTGAATCTGAATTCAGAATTCTTAATCTGAATGGCATTAAAATTCTTTTACTTCATGGAGACGGGCTTTCTGATCAATCCTTCGGCCTTAAGAGGCCTTTTCTGCATCGATTATTAAGACATCCAAACTTTGTGAAATTATATCAGTCCGTTTTTCCTCCAAAATCAGGATTAAGAGCCATGAAATTATTTTCTGATGTAAGCAAATTGAATAGTCAATTTGATACTGAAAGGCTTACGAAATGGGCAGAAAAATTTCTGAATGAAAATGATTATGACTTTATATTAAGCGGCCATGATCATTGTCACAGAAAGGAAACTTTTTCGGGCGGCTGCTATATAAATACCGGCCCTTTTTTTAAGAGTAGAAGTGTGATATTTTATACCAATAATTGCTTTCAACTCGTTTCATGGAATGCGAATAGCAGAGAACTCATTCCATTTTAAATGAGTGTGTTACTGAAAATTACAATTTTATGACGAACGACACAGATAATCAATTTGATAAGGAGCGGTACTTTAATGACCCCGAGTACCGAAAAAATTTTAAAAAGAATAAGAAAAATCCTCCTGTTCCTAAAAATATACTCATTGGTTTTATAGCTGTACTTGGGATATTTATTCTTTTCTCAGGTGGTTATCTTGTGTATCTGAGCCAGGGGTTGCCATCCATTGAAGAACTTGAAAATCCTGAGACAGCCATCGCTTCTGTGGTAAAAAGTCGTGATGATGTTATACTTGATCGCTATTTTATTGAAAACCGAACCTGGGTTCATTACGAGGATATTTCCCCAAATGTAATCGATGCCCTGATTGCAACTGAAGATCACAGATTTTATGATCACTGGGGTATGGATATGTTCCGGACACTTGCCATTCCTTACCATATTTTGCGCGGAGCTCCGCAGGGTGGTTCTACAATAAGCCA
Source organism: Balneolaceae bacterium (assembly GCA_050329675.1). GTDB lineage: Bacteria > Bacteroidota > Rhodothermia > Balneolales > Balneolaceae > CAYVBJ01. The sequence goes on along the minus strand of JBHJOO010000217.1, from coordinate 6,517 downwards.
GCAGCTTGCAAGAAATTTATATCGAAAAATAGGAAGAGATTTTTCAGCGACAAGAAAATTCAGGGAAATGATTACCGCTATTCAAATCGAACAGAATTATACCAAACAGGAGATCATTGAAATGTATCTGAATACGGTAGAATTCAGTAACAGTGCCTTTGGTATTGAATCGGCAGCCCAAACCCATTTCAGTAAACCGGCAAGTGATCTTAATTTGCCTGAAGCAGCAACCTTAATTGGTGTATTGAAGGCTGTATATGCCTACAATCCCAGAATTAATCCTGAGCGCTCATTAGCCCGGCGGAATGTAGTACTTCGCCAGATGATGAGAAGAGGTTTTATATCGGAAGAAATTTATCAGAATTTATCAAATGAACCGATCGTCCTGAATTACAGTCCACCATCAAAAGCAGGCCGGGAGAGCCGCTATTTCGGTGAATATGTAAGACTGCGTGTTCAAAATTGGGCGAATGAAAACGGATATGATCTCTATTCTGACGGGCTGACCATATATACAACAATTGACTCGCGCCTGCAGAAACATGCAGAAAGAGCTGTGAGAGAAAAACTGGATTCCCTCCAGGTACTATTTGAACGCGAATGGACAAGCCCCGGCGGCGAATATATGGATAGATTATGGAGTGATTTTCCACAATTCCTTCCAAGTTTTATTCGTGACACAGATCGCTATAAAAATGGCTTTTCCAATTTTCAAACCAATCAGGAATCTGTTGTCTTCGATTCTTTGTATGCAGACGAAGCATTTATAGATTCTGTAAAGCGTGCCCGTACAAAGCTTCAGGCAAGTTTTACAGCAATTGACCCAAATAATGGAAGTGTACTGGCCTGGATAGGTGGCGAAGATTTCGGAAATAAACAGTTTGACCACGTGTACCAGGCAAGACGACAGGCAGGTTCAACTTTTAAACCCTTTGTGTATGCCCTTGCCATTGATAATGGTTACATGCCATATCACAAATTCTCAAAATATCCCACCAAATTTTTTGACCGATCCGGACAGGTATGGGATCCCAAAGATCCTTCCATTCCCGATGGGCCTGAGATGGTTTCGATACGTGAAGGCCTTGCCCGCAGCCTGAATAATGTAACCGTCCGTCTTCTGCCTGAAATTGCATGAGCCCCTGGTACGAACCGTCTGCAGGATCTTGATCCGGCTGCAAGAAGAATCCGGGAAATGGCTCAAAATTTTGGGATCAATATGAGTAATACAAGAGCTTACCCATCCATCGCTTTGGGAACAGCCGAAGTTTCACTGCTTGAATTGGTCAGTGCCTACACAACCTTCGCAAATAAAGGCGTTCACATTGAACCCATAGCGATAACCCGTATTGAAGACAAAGAAGGAAACGTTCTTGTTGAATACTTTTCAGATATGAGCCAGGAAGTTATCAGTCCTGAAACAGCCTATATCATGATCGACCTGATGAGAGGAGTTATTCGCGGTGGAGAAGGATTTCACGGTACCGGTGTTCGTTTACGAAATGTTTACAACGTCCGCCAGGATGTAGCCGGTAAAACCGGTACCACTCAGAATAGTGCAGATAACTGGTTTGTTGCCATGATGCCACACATTGTGATGGGTGCCTGGGTTGGCGGTGAAGACCGGCGGATCCGGTTCCCTAACAGCCATGGAATCGGGCAGGGTGCAAGATCGGCACTTCCTATTGTCGGACAATTTATAAACAATGTAACTTCTGATGAAGAAGCACCCTGGAGCTATAATGCATTTGAACCTCCACCAGGTTTTATAATGCCTCAGGATCCTGAATTAGCTGGAAATGAATCACGCATCAGAGATGAGAGAAAAGGAAGGATAGGCTGGTAAATTTTTATCAGCTTTCGGCTTATACTATTTTTCTGCTTCTGCCCGGATAGCATGTCACTGCATTTACCACAAGACATTGTTGTACTCCAAAGAAACTAATCCGGAAGATCGGGTTCATCGGTAAATGCCTGCTTCCAGAATATATATACTCCCAGGGCTACTCCTTTCAGGATAAAAAAAGTAAATACGATCATTAAACCGATATCCTGAAAAATAATAATGGTTAAAAGATAAATTGTAAACAGGATTATTCTGCCTTTATACATTTTTATGGATTTCCTGTCGAAACGGGGTATTTTATCAAATGGAATTGTGCTTACCATCAAAAAGGAAAGAAGAATAACAATAGGGATAATGAAGGCATTAATCCCCTGTTCGAAACCTGCAAACCAGTCGAGACGATTCATAAAAGTAAGATAAAATGCAACAAGCATCACTGCTTGTGCCGGAGTTGGCAGACCTTTAAAAAAAACTGTTTCTCCCAGAATTTTTGTTTCCACATTAAACCGTGCCAGGCGAACGGCTCCGCAAAGTGGAGGTAAAGCACTCAATATCATCCCAAGCAGTGCAAGTTCATGAAGTGCAAACGTATAAATTAAAAAGCCGGGTGCAACTCCAAATGAAACAATATCGCTAATGGAATCAAGTTCCATCCCAAACTCACTGGTGGCATTCGCAAGCCGGGCCATAAAGCCATCGAGTGCATCAAATAATCCCGCAACTACAATCAGCCATGCTCCAATTTCCAGTTTTCCTTCCGCAACCATGATAATCGAGAGAAATCCGCTAAATAGATTCATCAGTGTAAAAAAACTGGGAACAACAATGCGGGGGATCGGTTTTCTCCTTTTGCGTTCTCTTTTCCGCCGTAACCTGAATTGCTGAATTTTTTGAATAGGGTATTTCATGATATTATCAATTCTCCGATCACTGTAATACCAGCTACCGTTCTGTCACCTTCTTTAACTTTTAATTTTATTCCATCAGGAATAAGTACATCCATTCTCGACCCAAATTTCATAATTCCAAAACGATCACCGGCTTTAACGGAATCCCCTTCATTCAGGTGGTACACTATTCTCCGGGCTAAAAACCCTGTAATCTGTTTAAACAAAAATTTTCTGCCTGACGGGTGCAAAACACCGAAATGAGCCCGTTCGTTTTGTTCTGATGCATGATCTTCCCATGCCATCATATATTTACCCGGAAAATATTCGACATATTCAATTTCACCCGAAACAGGCACCCTGTTCACATGTACATCCAGCGGAGAGAGAAAAATGCTGATTCGTGTTGCGTCTGCATTTATATATGGTACATTTGATTCATTGCGGATTTGAACCACCTTTCCGTCAGCCGGTGCGAGAATCAAATTATCATCATCAGTAACTGCACGGTCGGGATCCCTGAAAAAAAATACGATCAGCAGACATAATGCACCTAACAATATGTAGATTGTAGTACTGATCCAGTTATCAAAAAAAGATGCTAACCAGCCGGTGAATAATGATATGACAAGTACAAATGCAATTGTTGAATAGCCTTCTGGTGCAAGCATTCATTAACCCCCGAAGGTTCGCAGTATATCATTAAAAGTAACAAATATAAAAAGGCCGATGATCAGGATAAAACCTATTTGCTGCAATGCCATTCGAACTTTAGCGGATGGTTCTCTTCGGGTAATCCCTTCATAAACGAGAAACATAAAATGGCCTCCGTCAAGAGCCGGAATTGGAAGCATATTCATAATTGCAAGTGTTATACTGAGAAAAGCTGTTATTTCCCAAAAACCTCGCATACCACCCGAATCAGTTGCCTGTTTTGTTACATTAGCAATCGCAACCGGTCCGCCCAGGTTTTCGCGTACCGAGATATCACCCGTAAACATTTTTACCAGGCCCTGAATAATTCCGGTAAACGTATCCCCGGATCGGCTGAATCCAACCCCCACTCCGGATATTAGATTATGTGTGATACTTACTGATTCAAAATATTCGGCGGGATTTGCAAGCTGTATTCCAATGGTTTTGGATTCCGGTTCAGGCTGTATAGTTTCACTCAGTATCTGTCCGTTTCTTTGAATCTCAAATACCAGTTCACCCTCACTGCTTTGAATTTTTTCAACCAGCTGTAACCAATAGTCAACCGGTTCATCATTTACGGACAATACCCTGTCACCTTTTTGTAATCCGGCTTTTTCTGCCGGTGAATTTGGCTGAACCTGGCCAATTAACCCCGGCATAGCATGAATAATATTTACAAAGCCATCGCGTCCCACCCTGTCCAGGAAATCTGCCGGGGCATTTAATTCAACAATACTTCCATTTCTGTTAACCATAAACCGGACGTCTCTTTCTGTAATAGCCGACATACTCATAATTCGGTCAAAATAATCAACTTTTCTCCCATTGATCCCAATCAGCTGATCACCGGTTTGAAAACCCATTTCAGCGGCAAGTGAATTTTCAGGTACGTAAATTCCCTGAACAGATTCAACAGGAATAACTTCTTCACCATAATGCATAGCCATACCTGCATAAATAACAGCTGCAAGAATAACATTAAAAATGACACCCGCTGTTATCACAATAATACGCTGCCACACAGGTTTGCTGCGAAATTCCCATGGTTTGGGTTCTTCATCCATAAATTCATCATCCATCGACTCATCAATCATACCGGCGATTTTTACATATCCGCCAAGTGGCGTGGCACCTATCACATACTCAGTTTCACCTTTTTGGATACCAAATATTTTCGGGGGGAATCCGATTGAAAAGCGATCAACCCGCATTTTAAAAAATTTGGCAGCTAAGAAATGTCCCAATTCATGAATAAACACCAAAATAAAAAGGGCTGCAACAAAAATAGCAATGGTTGTCAATAAACCTATAATCCAGTCCATATTAAAATCTAAATTTTATAAGCAAAATTTCTTGTCTCTTTATCCACCTGAAATAACGCTTCAGGAGATAACTCCGTATCAGGGTTAATTTTTTCAAGTGATTTTCGAATAATACGAAACATATCAATATAACCAATTTCCTTCTTTAAAAATCGGGCAACAGCAATCTCATTTGCTGCGTTTAATACAGCAGGTGCAAATCCACCCTCTTTCCCTGCTTCCATAGCAAGTTTCAGGCATGGAAAGCGGTTGAAATCCACCGGCTCAAATGTCAACTCGAAATTTTTCGAATAATCGATTGGGGTTGTTTCAAAGTCGAGTCTATCGGGATAAGTAAGAGCATAAAGTATTGGAACTTTCATATCAGGCATTCCAAGTTGGGCCTTGGATGAACCGTCAATAAATTCTATAATGGAATGAATTATGCTTTGAGGATGAATTACAGGTTCTATATGCGAGTAAGGAACATTAAACAGCCAGTGTGCTTCAATAATTTCAAGGCCCTTATTCATCATTGTTGAAGAATCTACGGTGATCTTGGCACCCATATCCCAATTGGGATGTCTAAGTGCATCCTCAACAGTGATTTTTTGCATTTGCTCAAATGACCAGTCCCTGAAAGGCCCTCCGCTTGCCGTAATAACTATTTTTTTTATTGTGTTGTCCGCTTCACCCACGAGACATTGCAGCATAGCTGAGTGTTCCGAATCAACAGGTATAAGATTTCCCTTCTTCAGGCTTCCAACACGGTTAATGAGTTCACCGCCAACAACAAGAGACTCTTTATTGGCAAGAGCCACTTTAATACCCATTTTCAAGGCATTATAGGTTGGTATAAAACCGGCAAAACCAACAAGACTATTCAGTAAAATATCAGAATCTTCCAATATTTCATTCAGATTCAAATAATGACTGCCGAATATCAAATTTGACGGATTATAGTCTAAAGCATTCTTAAAATTTTTCTTTTCTGAATCATCACACAAAAGAACCGTATCCGGCCTGAATTTATTAACCTGCCTGGCAAGAAGTTTCCAGTTTTTGTTTGCTGTAAGAGCCGTAATCTTAAATGAGTTGGGGTGGCGTTCAACAATTTCAAGAGCCTGAGTGCCTATTGAACCTGTAGATCCTAATAACGCGAGATTTTGTTTCGACAATGTTATTCTTATTTGAAAATAGTTTAAAGGTTAAAATAGAAAAAACTTTACCTAATTGGACATGATATTACAGACTTTGCCATTTTGCATAAAAGTGCGTTTGCTTCAACTGTTTTTTTGAGGATTTTGTTCGGATACACCTGTTAAATCAAAAACCGGGTTATTGATTTAACCTGATCATTCCCAACATTCTTCCTGCCCTATGCCGTTCTCTTCTGAAAGAATAGAATTTATCCCTGTCAAGGTAAGTACATAATTCACTTGTTTCTATTTGTTTATCGGGTATTCCCGTGCGAAGCAATTGATGTTTTATAAATCCTTTCAAATCGACGTGAGGTTTTTTAAAAGATTTGGAATCTACATACTCATCTGGAAATTGTTCAGCTACTTCCGGGCCAACTTCAAATTTTTCCTGAGAAATACAAGGTGAAATAAAAGCAATCATCCGGTCAGGCCTTGCTCCGGCAGAAATCATCATTGAGATCGTTTTCATGACTATGCCTGCTGCCGCTCCTCTCCAGCCTGCGTGTGATGCCCCAATGATGTGATTTTCAGGATCAGACAAAAGAATCGCTGCACAATCAGCTACCTGAATTCCCAGAATAAGAT
>JBHJOO010000323.1:0-3272 GCA_050329675.1 Balneolaceae bacterium | reverse complement strand
TACCCAGCACTCCCAGGAATCGTATCAGGAGATCTATCAGCGTGCCCTGCTGCTATTCGAAAGAGGCCTTTTTGCAGAAGCTGAGACCCATTTCCAAAATGTGATTGCACAGAAAGATCAAAACAGCAGTGTTGCGGAAGCTGCTTCTTTTCAACTTGCCCGTACAAGAATAAAACTCGATTCATTAAGTACGGATATATATGTTGAAGATTTTATTCGTGAATATCCGGAAAGCGGTTATGCCGCAGAATTATTGACTGATCTTGCTCACCGGCACTATAAAAATGGGAATCTTATTCCGGCCATAACAACATATGAACGCGCCCTTAATTATCCGGTTGATTCAAATCACTCGATTGAGCTTTACTACTGGCTTGCTGAAGCTTCTGCTGAAGCTGGATTTTATGATGAAAGTTCAAGGTTTTACCTTACTCTTGCTGATGAGCATCCCCGTTCGGGAGAAGCTCCAAGAGCACTTTTTGCCCGCGGCCAGTTATATTTGGAACAGGAACGATATCAGGAATCTACCCGGGCATTTGAGCTATTGAGGGCTCGATATCCAACAAATCCGATTACCCGAAGAATCGGAACGGCTTTAGGCGAATCATATTACAAACAGGAAAGATTTGAAGATGCTATTGAAGCATTTCAGAATGCAATGCCTTATCTCGATAGCGAGAGCAGGGCCAAAGCTGTTTATTTGACTGCCGAAAGCTATAATGCACTGAATCAATACGAAGAGGCAACCAGGGGATATCTTGAATACATAAATCGTACAGATGATGAGCATGAAGCTCGTATTGCACATTATGGGCTTGGCTGGGTATATCACAAACAGGAAATTTATCATTGGGCAGCCCGCTCTTTTGGAAATGCATCCACTGGTGAAGATGACCTTGCACGAAAGGCACTCTATTATAAAGCTGTAAATGAAAAACTAAGCGGCAGATACGATCAGGCTCTTGAATCATTCCGGGAATTCGGACGAAGATTTCAGGAGGGCGTTTTTATTGAAAACGGATATTTTGAATGGGCATTTACCGCATTTGAAATGGGGCGATACGCAGAAGCCATTGAAGCACTTTTGCCGCTTGCCAGGGAGATAGAATCACTTGAAAATCCCGGCCAGATACTGACCTTTTTAGGTGAAGCATATTTCGCCAATGGTGAGTATACGCGCGCCTTGCAAACATTTGAAATCGCTGATGAGATGGCTGATCTCGATTCCGATTTGAAACTTCAGGCCCGGTTCCAAAAAGCATGGGTTCAATATAGTAATCAGGCTTACATGCAGGCACAACCGGATTTTGAACGCGTTTATAATGAAGCACCCGAATCCAGACTTGGAAGTGAGGCACTTTTTTGGAGTGCCGATGCGCACTATCAGATGAGAAATTTTGGGCCGGCAGCCAGGCAATATTCCAAATTTATAAATGAAAATCCCAATCATGAATTAACAGGGCCCGCCAAATATGCACTTGGCTGGAGTTATATCATGATGGGCGATTTTGAAAATGCCATTCCTCCTCTTGATGATTTTTTAAATAACTATGAACCCCCTGAAATTGCACTTTATCCTTACGAAACAGATACACAGCTTCGTATCGGAGATGCCTATTATGCCATTGGCAATTACGATAAATCTCTTGAGTATTACCGGAAAGCGATCGGTGCTGAACCGGGTGGTGATTATGCCATGTTCCAGGTTGCCAACAGCTTTTACCGAATGAACAGGAATTTTGATGCTGTATCTGAGTTCCGCCGATTGCTTCGAATATATCCCTACAGCATGCTTCGTGAACAGGCTCAATATAATGTAGCCTATATTTATTTGAATACCGGCAACTATGACCAGGCTGTGGAAGAATTTCAAACAGTTATCAACCGATTTCCGGCAACGGAATGGGCGGCCCGTTCGCAATATAATATCGGTGACGCTTTCTACAATGCCGGTGACTTTGAAAAAGCCATTGAAGCCTATCAATCCGTACTTCAGAATTATCCGCGCAGCAGTTACATCATTGAAGCTATCGACGGAATACAATTTGCTCAGCTTTCCGGTGGTGAAGGTGATACCAGTACCGATGTTCTTGAACAGTTTTTGGCAAACAATCCAACTTCCACAACAGCCGACCGGCTGCGTTACAGACAGGCAGAAAATCTACTGCAAGCCGGCGACTATAATGCGGCTGTTTCCGAATTTCGGCAGTATATTCGTATTACCAATAACCAAAATCTTCTTCCTGAAGCTTATTTTAACCTGGCCGATGCCTATCAGAGAACAGGTAGTATGGAACAGGCTGCTGAAGCCTATGAAACAATTATTAATGATTTCAGCAATTCGGATCAGGCACCCCTTGCATTAGCTGAACTTGGCCGTATCCGGTTTGAACAGGGGAAATATCAGGATGCAGAACGCTACTTTAGCAGACTGGCTGAGCAGGGTACACGATACAGCCAGGAAGCGAACCTTGGCCTTGGGAATGTGAATCTGGCCATGAATCAAAACAGCATAGCACGCACCCATTTCGAGCAGGTACTTGCTTCAAATCCAAATAATGACGTTGCCAAAAACGGACTCGCAAAAATATTGATGAATGAAAATAAGTATGAAGAAGCAAGAACCATTTTCAGGGAAGTGGTAGAAAGAAGCAATACACAGCCGGGTGCAGAAGCCCAGTATTATATCGGGAAAACATTTCAGCAACAGGGCAATTTTGACAATGCACTTGAAGAATATTCAAGAGTTGAAGTTCTTTATGAAGCTTTTGATATATGGGTGGGTGAAGCACAATACAGCACTGCTGAAATTTACATTCGCCAGGGACGAAGAGGCGATGCTATCTCACTACTAAACTCAATTGTGGAAAAATTTCCCGGAACGGTACCAGCACGAAAAGCACAACGTTTACTACAGAACAACTGACCCGGTTTTTTCATGATTAAAACGATTCAACCGGCAAAGAGCTTGAAAGGTAAACTTGTAATGCCGCCTGATAAATCCATTGCCCACCGCTCGGCTATGTTTGCCGCTCTTGCTGATACAAAAAGTGAAATCCGTAATTATTCACCTGCGGCAGATCCTCAAAGCACTCTAAGTTGCCTGCGCAGTCTGGGTGTAAACATTGAAAAGCAAAAAAACAATGTAATTTTGATTGATGGCGTTGGGAGGGATGGATTTAAAACACCTGCTAAGCCCCTTGATTGTGGAAACTCGGGCACTACAATGCGTTTAATGGCGGGTATTCTGGCCGGTGCAGGGATTCGGTGCA
>JBHJOO010000565.1:0-3436 GCA_050329675.1 Balneolaceae bacterium | reverse complement strand
TAAGTACCCATCTCAGGAGAGATGAAGAAAGCGGGGGATTGGGGCTGTGGTCGCTTTTCGGCGCTTATTTCTCTAATTTTCGTTTTTTACCGCAAAAGCCATCTAATGAGACCATGAGTGAGCCCGCCCCGGAACCGGGTGTAATTAACAATTGGAACCTCTCCGATGCATTTCTTGCGGACGATGTGAACCTGACCGAGGCCCCCTCCTCAGAAAACACAAATTGGACTGCGGCAATTAGTGAATCAAATGGACTGGTTAACTTATCCCGCTATCTTCCAAATGATGATGATTTTGATGCGGGTAAGTCTGCCATAGGTACCTATGCAAAAGCCACAATAACCTCAGAGACCGATCAGGTAAAGAAACTTCATTTTGGATATAGCGATAATCTTGTGATCATCCTGAATGGCAAGGCAATTTATACAGGGAAAAGCGGATTTCGATCCCGGGACCCACTATTCCAGGGCATGATTGGATATCACGATGCGATTTTTCTTGATCTAAAAGAAGGCGATAATGAACTCGTATTTGCCGTAACTGAAACCTTCGGCGGATGGGGTTTGATGGCTAAATTTGAAGATGTAACGGGAATTAAATTTTGACTATTTTTTATCATACCCCAAGGAACAAAAATACAAATAAAAACATCTGGTAAATTGGGTATAGAATGAAAAAAATGAGGCAATTATGTTATGCGTGGGTGCTGTTGGGCATAATTGGTTTTATCAGTGCATCCGCTTATGCACAACAGAAGTCTATTTCTATCACTATAGATGATGTGCCTAATACAACCAACTATCAAAAAGACAATATCTCTCCTGTATTGCTTCATGTTTTGGATTCCTTAAATGTACCCTTTACCCTATTTATCAATGAAGGTAGAATTCAAAAAAATGGTTTTACAGATATTAATAAAGAGCTGCTGAAGAAGTGGATTGCACACGGCCAGGCTTTAATAGGAAACCATACTTACGGTCATTCCCGGTATTCAGAAGTGGGCTTTGATAATTTTGTAAAAGATATTGAGCAGGGTGAACTGCTTACCAGGCAATATGCTTCGATGTATAATAAAGAAGTCAGGTATTTTAGATTTCCATTTAATGATTTGGGGAAAGACTCAACCCAGCATCTGCAAATCAGAGCGTATTTAAAATCAAGGGATTATGTAATTGCACCTTTTACCATAGAAAGTTCCGATTGGATGTTCAACGATGTATATCAATACTATCTGGATAACGAAGAACCTGAAAAAGCCAAAGCCATAGGTGAACATTACGTCAACAAGACCATCGAGCTGGTAAAGTTCTATGAAACGTTGAGTGAAACAATATACAATCGTCCGATAAAGCAGATCTATTTATGTCATGACAATGCCATAAATGCAGTTTATTTAGCAGATATCATAACAAGGCTAAAAAAAATGAATTATGAAATAGTAAGCTTTGAAGAGTCATTAACAGACCCTATTTACAAACAGGAAGATAGCTACTATAAAAAATGGGGAGTCAGTTGGTTGTATAGATGGATGAACACCCAAAAAGAAAGTGTTGACTGGATGAAACAAGAGCCGGATTTATCAGAGATTGAAAAAACGTATAACGAAATTTTAAAAATGTAATCTTGGCTCAATGGTTAATTATATTAAAACATATAACATCAAGGTTTTGATATCCGAGCTGCAATACCGTTTACCTATTTTAGCAGTAATTTGAGAAGTATGAACGGGTATTTATGTAAGACCATTTTCTGAAATTGATCCATACGAATTGAATACCATTAAACATTGCATTTGCAGGACCGTCGAAAAAATCCTGATGGGCTTGAATCATTATACAGATCTCTCAGCGCGCTGGCAGACAAGATGTTTACCAATGCCGATGTGGAGTGGCTGCATATCGAAACTGATTATTCGAAGCCCCTGGGGCACCTGAATTTTTTTAAGGTACGGTTTAAAAATGATTTATGGCCTGTTCCCTCAAGTAGATAAATAAAGTTATCTGATCAAATTTTATATTAAAAATTGTCTGCCATTACTTTTTTCCGGCGTGATGCCAACCTGTTTTGATTTTTTTTCTTACCATTACAACTAATTTAAACTCTAAAGTAACCTGATATGAATTTCAAAAACGTGGGCATTGTACTCTGCCTGATAACAATTGTCGTACTTATACTGAACCATTCAATTTTTTGGTTTTCGGGTGAACTTTCGGATGGGAACCACATTGCTCAGGATTTCCATCAAGCCGGCCTGTCACTTCAACTAACTGAACGGATTATCGGCTTCATCATAGCCGGGATTCCTGTCGGATTTTTTGCAATGAGCCTGGAAAAAATGGCACTGTTTTTCTATAACCAACCGTCATTAACCCTGCTCAAAGAATCATCCGTTTACGCCGTCTTTGGATCGTTTGCACTGGTATTATATCCGACTATTCTCTCATTTATATTCATTGCTACCACATCGATGGAAAGTAATATGGTAATTATCTCACTTCAGCCGATGGTTGCTGTTCTTTTGATTATTTCCGTTTTGTTCATGTCATTGGTAAATACACTAAAGGCTCTTGACTATAAAGATCCGGAAACAATCCTGATGACTGATTAAATCTATATAGAATGATTTCTCCGAATAAGTTCGAATTCACATACAAACTGCTCATTCTGCCAACTCTTTTGGTTTTGCTGGAAGTACAGCCCATCTATTCGCAGATCAATTATCAACAGGATTTTGAATCGTTTTGGACGGCAGTTCACACCCATCATGCCTATTTAGAAGTTCAGGAAATCGACTGGCACAAAGTAAAGGAGATCTATCAACCCAAAGCAGAGTCTGTTCAAAACCGTGACGATTTTATCCGGCTTCTGGACAAAGTAATGCATGAACTCCATAACGGGCACAACTCAGTAAATGTGAACCTCTCCTCTTCAAACCGGATTATCCCGTCCGGTTCCGATCTTCATGTGGAAAATATCGACAACCGGTACATCATTACAGATCTCCGGGAAGGATTTGGCTCTATGAAAAGTGGGCTTGAAACGGGCATGGAAGTGCTCCGGTTAAACGGCCTGCCGATTGACGATCAGCTTCACTCATTTCTGCCAAAATACACAGATCAACATACCGGAGAAATGATGCAGTATGCCATTTCCATGCTGTTTGCGGGCAGGCACGATACACCCAGGGAGATCACTGTACTCCATGAAGGCCGGGAAGAAACTTTCTATCCCGACTCCTGTTCGCCTGATACTCCTGACGGGCTGCTCAGTTATGAAATCAGACAGGATCAAACCGGAGTCATCAGGATTCACAACTCACTGGGTAATGTTGATCTTATCGGGCAGTTTGACCAGGTATTGAATCACCTGCTGGAAGTCGAAACTCTCATTCTCGACCTGACCGAAACCCCGTCCGGCGGTAATACGACCGTTGCGC
>JBHJOO010000353.1:0-4062 GCA_050329675.1 Balneolaceae bacterium | reverse complement strand
ACAGATTCAGTTCAATTTGCAAAACTTTCTGTAAATAACGTTGAAGGTTACTTCTTTTGGTGTGGAAAAGACAAGGCTGAAATTCAAGGCACCAAAGCACTTGAATACATCAATTGGGGAGAAAACTATCCTATCGAGATTAAACAAGGTAAAAATACAGGAGATTATTATGATGGTTTTCATCAGGTTTCAAGTGTTAAAAGCCGGAAAAGATGGTATGATATTTCAAATAGGGAATCTGCACCAGTATGGTGGATGATTGCACACAACGAAAGATCAATTTCGGTATTTAATGATATCGATGCATTCAGTAGTAACAATTTTTTTGAAATTTTGCCTTATGAATATTCGGCAATTGCATTAAGTTCCTATTTAACAGCAACAATATCCTGCTTTTATAGAGAAATACTTGGTAGATCAAACTACGGTGGTGGTTTACTTAAAACTGAAAAACCTGATTTAATTAAATTTGACCTTTTAAGATACGAGTTGATATCAAAAGATTTAGACAAGAGCTTACCTATTCTTGAAAGGAAATCTGAATCAATATTCAAAGAAAGCGGCATCAACCCCGAATCCACCATACCCATCTCAGAGCAAGAGCCACAACCCCTGTCCGACCGCGCCGAGCTGGACAACATTGTGTTCGATGCCCTGGGCCTGACCGACGAAGAGCGAAAAGAGGTGTATCGGGCGGTGTGCCAGTTGGTGTGGAATAGAGTTAGTAAGGCGAGGAGTGTGTGAGGTGATTATTAATTTAATATATACGCTTAGCCAACCACTGAGTATGTTCTCTGGAAAAAGCATTTTCTGAATTATTTACAAAATCGGAGAATTTTTCTTCGCTTTCTACTTTTTCAATTTCCCCTCTTATCGTACCTATTTCGTGAGCTGTTAACGAGTAAGCAGATGTTAGTTCCTGAAACTTTTTTACTTGTATCCAAGTTAAGCAAGCACCTGATAACACGACAAAGATCTCTGATGGCCAATGTCCAAATGAAGGATAGTAGATTCTGAACGAAACAAAAATCAAAGCAAGTACATTAAATACAATTAAGATGGTAAACCATTTTTTCTTTTGCTTTTTGTTGTAGATGTATTTTTTGGAATACCACTTTCTTTGCTCATCTATTCGGTGATCTAAATAAAATCGCTTTCGTTCATTCAAACTCATTGCACGAACATTCTTCATTTTTTGAGTAATTTGTTCTCTTTCGCTTGGTTCACCTCCAAGCTCGTGGGATATATTCATGCTTTGTTTTAGTAGTCCAGTTAGCAGATTTCTGAATTCAGTGTTCGCTATTTGAACATTTTCACAATCCTCATAAGGTTCTGCCCGCATCATGTATCTCCATGTACTAGTTTTTATAGATTCAGCCAATGCCCGACAGTTATACCAAGTATTTTCAAAATTTTTATTCAGTAATATATAGGTTAGGAATAAACCAACTATAAATATAAAAGCACCAATTATCGCCAAATAACTATGTTCAATTCCATAAAATGCAAGAGTTGAACCAACAACTAAACTACTTAAATAACCAAGAACCGTCCGTAAGTGATGGCTTTGTGTTCTGTTTGATGCTGTGTCTGCTGCTTCAAATAATGCGGGATAATCTTTTTCATTCATATCAAAGTCCCAGTTTTTTATAAACGGAATCATTGTAATGTCTTGGGCCTGATGCATTACTATCCCGGCGATGATATTCGTCAGGAAAATTATCTAAAGCATATTTTATAATCTTCATTTTGAAAGGAATATGTACTACATACTCATCCCTGATGATAGGTGGGACCCGATCATTATCTTGTCCCCGTTTATCATTTAAATTAACAGCTATAATAGGCAAGTCCAATCCCTGGGCGACTTCAAGTTCCCAGCGCACGTACCTAAAGAGGTTTTTTGTTTTTATTCCAATTAAAACAATAATCTGTTTTGCGGATTTAAAACGTTCTTTCAGCTTTGATTTAATATACTGTTCACTCTGAGCTTGACTCGTTAAACGGTTGATATCATGAGCATCATGAAAATTGAAGTCGATGTTTTGATTTTTCTTCCAACCTTTCATATATGAATAAGCCCACATATCATTATCACCATCAAAGACAACATAAGTTTTATTTCTATAGCTCATCAGTATAGTCTCAAGTTTTTTATTGTTTATTTTTTTCCATCATATCGTTCAAAAGTATTTCCAAACAGCAACGGGTCATCATGTCGCCCGGGGCGGTAATATTTTGACAGCCAATCAATGAATTTCAAAGCTATTTCTTTATCTACATTTTTGTGGCCTTGTGTTGGTGTACACAATTCACATTTAAATTTCTCCGGAATCTCAATTGCACTTTTCCCGAAGTAGTAAAAATATTCTGATATGAGAACGTATTTACCACTTAAATCTCTTTCTAAATTATGTCCGTTAACCGTGCCGTTCGGAAGGCTATGGTGAGAATTTTCTTGTATCCATTGACCCTTACCATCTTTGAGGTGATAAATATTATCACCATACATTTGTTCCAAGCTGCCATTCATCATTGGTTTTTTATATTCAAATCTTGGGTCATTCCAGTATTCTTGGAATGTCAGCTTTTCAGTTACATTCATGGCAAATACTAACTTTCCAGCTGCATTTTTCTGTTTAGAACCTGTTCCAAATACCCAATCTCCGATATCTGCATATTGCCTAATTTTCTGTTTACAACAAGCCAGTGTACTATACTTACCAAAAGGGTTGGGGGCAAAACCGTAATCACGTGCTACTATATAGGTCTTAAATTTCATTAGCAGGTTGTTCTAATTATTTCATAAACACTTTCTCTCGGATTTCCCTCAGGATCACACCAATTATCTTTTCCTTCTAACCCACCTTCAATAGCATCTGCAATTTTATCTGACTGCCATGTCACCAAACTATGGCCATATTTGTTTAGATTTTCAGGGACATCTGTTCCTTTTGCTCCACGGATGTATACACCTACGATCCTTTTATCTTTTTTGTGGGCTTGTTCGATTTCCCAATTTACCCAATCCCGGTTGTGGGTTTCTGAACCGACGAGACAAATAAAAGTACCGGCCCATTGGATTCGCAATCTAAGTAAGCGTTTGATATACTCTTCATTATTAGCTTGGTTAGGCTTTGTGCTGTCAATTGAACTGTTTTTAATTTGATAGCCTTGACGTGTCAATAGATCTTTCAGCTTACCAATATGTTCTTCATCTTTACTATGATGACTTATAAATACGTTTTTTGTTTTATCCATAACGATGTGATTTTAGGTTCATATAAGAATCATAAGATCTCTATAGTTCTTTTATTTAAGTTGACGTTAAGATTACCTCCTTTATTTTCGCGTAGGTAACGAAAGATTTTATAAGACTCCAGGATAGCATACTCCCATTCTTTTAGGGTCCGTTTAGAAATCTCGTAGGGTGAAACAAGTCGCCGAATAGTTTTCAGAATTTCATAATCAATGGTTTTGATACCTTCAAAAAAGTTTGACTCTTCCGCATATGGATAGATGTAAGCGGAAATAGCCTCTTCTATAATCGCTGCCCGAGTTCCATCTTCAACTTCATCAGTCTGAGGATCACTCTTTCTCTTGACTTTGAGTAATTTCCTCAACACTGGAGACCTTCCTAAATACGCTGCGAATCCATAATGAAAGATATCATGGTATCGATATCCATCTTCTTCGTGGACGTTATCCGTTAGAGGATCTCCAACTTCTTTCCCGTTTATTAACACCACTACTTTTGTTTTGTCACCTTCTATTATTTCTCGGAATTCAATCTCAAACTGTCTGGGTAATTGTTCGTCTTCTGAAAAGTTCTCATCAAACAACTTATACTCTTCTCCGCTATCCAATTTCCATCGATTTTGAGTTTTCTCAATATTTTTACGTGCTATCTCTTCAAGATCCAAATCCATTTTTGTAGCAATATTGAATATTTCACTCAACTTGACCCACTTGTTTCAGTCGAAGCTGACCCACCCCATCACCGGTGGATGCGGCCATTAATATAGCAATGTTTTTATTCTTTGGTTCTTAAAGATTTTCCTT
>JBHJOO010000352.1:0-2056 GCA_050329675.1 Balneolaceae bacterium | reverse complement strand
TAAAAGAGCGTTTAGATATGTACTGAATGAGTGCTCTTGTATTTCTGACAAATCCGTTCATATCGGTGACCGGCTCAATACCGATATCAAGGGAGCAAAATCGGTTGGAATGAAAGCGGACCTGTTCACCGGCGCTGCTGACAGAAGTAACGAGTTAAACGGTGAATATCCCGATCCGGATTACATCTTCAGAAACTGGGCTGAAGTCGGCGGGTTTTATCTGGATGATTAGTGAACAACTGGAAGGGAAAAAGCTACATAAGTATCACCCGGTTTAGTGCCCATCTTGCCCCCACCGGCGGCAATTACCACAAATTGGCGTCCGTCAACTTCATATACTGATGGAGTGGCATATCCGCCTGCAGGAAGCCGGGTTTCCCATAATAAATCACCTGTTCGTTTATCGAAAGCACGGAATTTTTCGTCTTGTGTGGCACCTATGAACAGCAATCCCCCGGCAGTGACCACCGGGCCACCGTAATTTTCGGTACCGGTCTGAGGTACGCCTCGCCGGGTGAGCTCTTCGAATTCACCCAGCGGAATATTCCAGACGTGTTCTCCCGTATTCAGATCGATTGCATTTAACGTTCCCCAGGGAGGCTTAACTGCCGGATAGCCTTCGGGATAGGGTATGGTTCTGAAAATCCACTCAATTTTACCGGTTCTCACATTAAACGCGCGAATATGTCCGGGCGCCAGGTTATATACCCTGGAACCGTGAATCAACAGGTCTTTATAAACGATTCCGGGACTCGTTGCCGTAACTTGAATTTCCATTGCATCACGATCGAGGCCAACAGAAAAGTCGATCGAACCGTTTTCTCCGAATTCCGGAACCGGTTTGCCGGTCCCGGCATCCAGAGCCCATAACCGCGGTCCTGCAACATAGAACAGGCTGCGGTTTCCTTCACCGTCACTCCAGGTTGAAAATCCGCGATTTACCCCTCTTGATCGTGGTTCTTCGCCTTTAAACGGGTCAAACATCCAGATCAATTCTCCAGTATCTGCCTTCAGGGCAAAAGCTTTTTTGAGAGGTGAAGATCCATACAAAATTCCGTCAATAATAAGGGGATTGGCCTGGATTTCAGTTCGTTCACCTTCGATCAGGTCACCGGTTGAGAATGTCCATGCCACTTCCAATTGATGTACATTTTTTGTGGTGATCTGATCGAGTGAAGAGTACTGGCTGGCTTCTTTATCGCCGAGAAATGAGTGCCAGGTGCGATAGGCATCTTTTGCAAGATCAATCTCCGGGACCGGATCGGATGACGTGCAGCCGCATAAGAGCGAAAGTAAAAAAACAGAAAGGTTTTTGATGTTCATCATTTCTGATTGATTTTACCGACCTGGTTTTAATTATCTTTTTTCCAAATAATCCGTCCATCCACAATCGTCATCAGCATATTCACATCTTTAATTTCTTGTGGTTCAATCTCAAAAATATTATCCGATAGAATCACAATATCAGCCAGTTTTCCCGGTTCGAGTTTTCCTTTTATCGCTTCTTCGCCGGCAGCCCATGCATTATTCACTGTATAGGCACGCAGGGCTGTTTCAACGTCGATCCGTTCTTCGGGGAACCAGCCATCCGCCGGTTCTCCACTCAGTGTTTGCCTGGTTACGGCCGCATAAATTCCCTGAAGGGCGCTGGACGGATACCACGAGGCGTTGGTTCCGGGCCAGTCGCTGCCAAAAGAGAGCATCACCCCTGCATCATGTAATGTTTTGAAAGCATAAGCCCAGCGAGCCCGGCTGCCAATGCGCTCTTCCATCCAGCGCATATCATCAATGGCATGGAATGGCTGCATTTCAGCTATAACTCCGAGTTCAGCCATACGGCCGGCTGCTTCAGGTCCGCGTAAAACCTGGGTGTGAATCATCCGGAACCGGCGTTCTTTTGGATCGTTTTCGTTCATCGCGTACTCAAACATGGTGAGGAGTGAGTCGACAGCCTCATCGCCGATTGCATGGATTTGCGGCCACAATCCGTGGCGATCAGCCTCTATAATCAGATTTTGCATATTACCCGGAGGATACATCATCTGCCTCCAGTTTC
>JBHJOO010000165.1:0-13884 GCA_050329675.1 Balneolaceae bacterium | reverse complement strand
ATGAAGTATGGACATGCTTCAAATCATTCATCTGCTATTCTGGAAACAGCAAAAGAGAGAGATATTCACTGGCTGATTATGGGAAACAGGGGCAGCAGCCGCGTGAGGAGTTTTTTTCTGGGAAGCACGGCATCAAGTGTACTTGAAATTACGGATATTCCCGTTCTTTTGATCAATGTATATCCGGGTAAAGTGGAAAAGATACGTTCGGAAATAATGGAGCGATATACCCAGAGGGCTCTTATACACCTTCTTCATCCGACTGACTTTTCCGGCGCTTCTGAAAAAGCATTCTATGTGATGAAACATTTGATAGCACAAAAAACCAAATCAGTAACGTTTATTCATGTTGCGGATAAGAGAGAAAATCATCTGAAACAATTGAAAGAGTTGGCCTCATCTCTTTCATATCCTGATCATCTGAAAGTAAATCTCAAAATGCCCGGCGGCAACCCTGATAAAGAAATTTTAAATGAAATCGATCATTCAAAAGTTACTCTTGTGGTCATGGGCACAAGGGGCCGGGGTTATAAACAGAGGAAATTCAGGGAGAGTATCAGTTACCGTGTGGCTGCACAGTGCAAAACTCCAATCCTTTTTGTACCGTACAAATAAGGATTGAAAAAATTTTCGCTTGCGCATTCAAAAAATGAGATCCTTTCTGCCCCGAGAGTCCTTTTGATATTATGGAACGCAGATGACACAGATCAGCAAGATGATCGCGGATAAAACATGGATGCATCCATTATGATCAGCGAATATCCGCACAATCCGTGTCATCAGCGTTCCATAAAGTGAATGACTCTGTTGTTCGAAATTACGAAACGCAGTTAAAGAAGATAACCAAGAACAGAAGATGTAAATATACGGCAAATCAATTCATGCCATTTATAATAATCCTTCCTATCATTCATCGTTGTTATCCATAAGAAAAACGGTGAACAGAATTGAACAAAATTGAACAAAAACACGCGATTGCAGCCATTGCCACTCCCGTGGGGGAGGGTGGAATAGCCGTGATCCGGGTTTCAGGCAGGCGAGCAATTGAAAAGGCAGCGGCTTGCTTTCATGGGAAAAATCTGATTGATGTGAAATCACATACTGTTCACTTCGGTAAAATTATTCGCAAAAACGGAGATGTGGTGGATGAAGTTCTGGCAACGGTCTTCCACAGTCCGAAATCATATACCGGCGAAGATACGGTGGAGATTTCATGTCATGGCGGTGTATTGGTAACGCAAGCTGTTCTTGAAACCATACTAAGCCAGGGTGTTCGAGCTGCTGAACCGGGTGAATTTACACAACGGGCTTTTTTAAATGGTAAAATGGAACTCAGCCAGGCCGAAGCAGTAGCCGATCTGATCCATGCCAAAAGTGCAAAAGCTGTGGATGCTGCACATCAGCAGCTTGAGGGAAAACTGGGGGAACACATCAAAAAATTTCGTCAGCAGATTATCGATGCAACAGCGATGGTGGAACTGGAGCTGGATTTTATTGAGGAGGATGTTGAATTTGCAAACAGGGAACAGCTTCACCAGCTTCTTACGGATCTGGAAACGGAAATCGAAAAACTGCTTGATACTTACGAAATGGGGCGGCTCGTGAAAGACGGCGTTAAAACCGTGTTTATCGGAAGGCCGAATGCGGGAAAATCTACTCTGCTGAATACACTGGTAGGGAAGGAGAGAGCCATTGTTACCGAAATAGCCGGCACCACCCGCGATACCATTGATGCGGACTGGAGTTACGATGGGTTATTGTTTAAACTGATTGATACTGCCGGGCTCCGGAAAACGAAAGACCGTATTGAAGCAGAAGGAGTGAAACGATCCCGGAAAGCATTTGAACAGGCGGATCTTGTGGTTTATCTGAAAGATTGTTCGGTCCCGATGGACCCGTCAGAGCGGAGTGAAATTGCTGAAATACAGAAACAGGCGAAAGAGGTTCCATTTTTGCTGATTGGAACCAAACTGGATCTGGCAGGAGAAAGCGATGAGGAACGAATCGATTACGATTTAAAAATTGCAGCTCCGCAGGAGCTGAACATTGATCAACTGAAAAAGCTGATGAAAGAGCGGGCGCTGGAAAGCAAAGATTACGATACATCGAGCCTGCTGGTTACGTCCACCCGCCATCGCGATGCTCTGCAAAAAGCACAGGAAAATGTACGCAGTGCGATTCAGGCCCTTGACCAGGGCATGACCGGAGATTTTCTTTCTATCGATTTGCGGGCAGCACTTAAAGAACTGGGTACGATAACCGGGGAGATCACAACCGAAGATCTGCTGGATTCGATTTTTTCACGATTTTGTATTGGTAAATAATGGGTCTTTGTTGATTTGTAAGGGTGCTCAAGGCCTTTATTGCCGCAGACGGGATGGAAGGGGGCAGAAATAATAAGATACCCCTCTGGTTGTTTGGATTTTTGTATTGAAACCCCCAAGGTCTTGAACCTCTGGAGGGTAAAAGATTCGTTTAAACGATAAAATCTTTTGGATGTGTTGCGATATCAGAAAATTCACTGCAGATCTGCTTGTCAAAAGTTACCAGTTGCACACTCAGATCGTCTGCCAAGGCAACAAACTCACAATCATAGGAAGAACAAGCAGAAATGCTGACCAAACGCAAAACGTGGGTGGAATTTACCTCATAAGCACGTGCTTCCATCAATTGTTCCGCTTCCTGCATGGCTTGCAGGATGGTTGAAAGTTCTAAAATCTCCTTCCGGAAATAAAGTGCCATTACATTCAGCAACTCTGAACGCCAGAGCAAGGGAGCGATCCATTCGGGATCTTTTTTTAACACTTTGTATGCCAATTCATCCATGTCATTGGGAACCCAGAGGCTTGCAATCACATTCGTATCTACCACGATCATGGTCGTCCCTGGTCAATGGCTTGCTGAATCTGCTTCATGGTGAGATAACCCCTTGCTTGTTGCTTGATATGTTTAGCCCGGGTAATAATCTGGTCGGGGTCTGGCCGATGGCTTTGAACGATTCGTTTTAACGAATAAATAATCTCACTGTTTATACTTCTATGATGCAATTCTGCTTGTTTCTTCAGTTTTTCATAAACGTCATCAGGAATGTCGCGGATCGTGATACTTGTTGGCATAGCTATAGTGATATTGTTTTAGTTATAAAATAAAACTAAGCAGAAGAGAGGTTTTTTGCAACCGGATAAAACAGAAAAACATTAAATTCCGATTTCTACCTGAAACCGGAAATACCAGTTATCCCGGTTGATGCCATCCGTAAAAGTCAAATTATTGTAGGTAAGTTCTGTTTGCAGCTTCAGAGCGTGTTCCCAGACGTATTTGGTAATCCCGAAACTGAACTGATCGGCTTTTGGGATAACTTCACGCAACGAATTTTTTGGTGTCTGCCTTGAGAACCGGCCAATCAGATCAACATCGAAAGGCAGAAGATAGCTCAACTGAAGGTCAAATCCGTCACCTGCAAATACGAATCGAATATCATCCGGATCTTCCGGATTAACAGTAAACGGATTATCCACAAGACGGGTCATGTAAGCTGTCTGAAACGCCCAGCCTCTGTATTTCAGCATTCCGTCAAGCAGGATTGAGGTCAAATCCCGGAGCTCAAAAAGATCATTGCCAAGTTGGCCGCGTTCGCGTTGTGCCCCTTTGTTAAAATGGTATGTGCCGGAAAGGAGAACTTTTGGAGAAGGCTCCCGGACGAGATCGCCTTCAAAAAACATTCCGTTTTTTTGAAATGCGCCAAATGGAAAAAATTCCATCCGCCCCGTATAGGCAAGCCTTGTATCTGAATTATCCGTACGGTTAGGGCCATTGCCGGTACTGATTGCAGTTTTAATATTGTATGATGTTCTTTCGACATCTTCTTTCAAATGATAAATAAAAAGGCCGACATCCCGGTCGATAGAAAACGTGGCATTATTTATGGTACGGTCGGTTAGCTGCAGTGCACCGGATGAGTTGATTAGCTGCCTGTTGCCCGGAAGTTTTGTCTGGCCAAAGCCAAGGCTCCAATTGTCATTGGGCTGAAAGAAAAAAACCGCATCACGAACGATATTAATTTTGTCACCCTCTGTGAGTTTACCAACATCACTGGCAGAAAACGAAAGCTGAATGGCATATAAAAATCGAGGATCGGCGACAAATCCATCGAAACGCAACCTTAGCCTTCTGATTTCAGCTTCAATAGTATCATCCCGGTCTTTATGTTCCGTAAAGGTGGCACGATTTTGCATCCTGAACCGGATGTTGAACCGGAATGTACTGTCTGGCGTGGTAAGCCCGAGACCTGAGCCATAGCTGTAATATGGCAATGCCGGAAAACGGATATCGTCATCAAACTGTGTGGCCTCTTTTTGGTCATCAACTTGAGCCAAAACGGAGGAAACAGGCTGTAGTATTAGTAAGATTATAAATATGGGGAGGTGTCTGACCATTTTTATTTTTTAATCCCACGGAGATGAAACTAATGAACTGCGAGACAATATGAAAGAGTGTTTTTTATTTTTTTTATTCTCGCAGATGCCTTCGGGGTAATTCACTGATTTCCACAGAAAATTTCCAGAAACCGATTGTCCTTCAGTGCAATCCCGACAGTTTTAGTCGGAGTGAAAATCTGCTTTTGGCAATGGATTGGCAGGATTGTTAACTTTGTTGTAAGAGTAAACAAGAAATAAATATATAAAGTAATATATAGTATCATGAAATTAGTTGATCCATCAGGTAAAGAAGTGACAAGTAAAGAGAATAAAGAAGCCGGTGAGCTTGAAAAGCAGTTAAACCAAAGAATTGAGAATCTGCTTGAGCCGGTTTTTAATAAGATCAAACTCTCAGGCGGACAGATACCACAGCAGCAATTATATCAGCTGTCATCGGCAGCTCATCAGATGCTGTTTAACCGAATGGTTTTCAATCTTGCAGTGAAAGCCGGGGTGAAAGATATCAGTGAATTGATCAGTGATGATGACGTAGAAGAACTTCAGACTGATTTGAATAATCAATTGCAGATTGTAGACCAATCTGAGGTTGAAAAAGCAATGAAGGGGCAGGATCAAAAAAATTAAAATTGACTTTAATTTAAAATATCCTGTTAAGAAACAAGTTTTATAGTTACTGGAAAGTTAATTGAGAGTCTCAATTTTCGAAAACGCTTTTGCGGGATGGCCAGATCACATGAACAGACGATTTTTAACAGGGTTATCGGTTAAATTCATTGTTACTGTTTGTGTATTCATCAGCATCGCTGTCACTGTTTCGGCACAGGAAGCACGAAAAGATACAGTTTATCTTCATGAGCTGATAGAAAGAGATTTTGATATTACCAGAGATCGGGTAACCATGGATTATATGTTAAGGGATTTTGATACCATGGACTATTCCGTTTACTATTTCAGAAGATCGGTTGAAATCAATCTTGAGCTTTATGAAATGATCAAGAGGGTTACTCTCAGGTCAAGAGACCGAATTAAGCTTAAAGACCAGATCTTTTTTACGATAAACAATGAATACATCCCGGGTTTTATGCAGCTCTACACGCTGCCTGTAACAAAACTTCCTGAAGACCCGGATAAAGTTTATGAAGATAATTGATGATATATTCACAAAATTTTACTAATTCAGCATAGCTGATGAATCAT
Source organism: Balneolaceae bacterium (assembly GCA_050329675.1). Taxonomy (GTDB): domain Bacteria; phylum Bacteroidota; class Rhodothermia; order Balneolales; family Balneolaceae; genus CAYVBJ01. Next base: position 8,248 of record JBHJOO010000165.1, on the reverse strand, counting down.
ATTTTGTTTTAATTAAAGAACATGCAATAAATTTATTCCAGCCAACATTAAAACCCGTTTAAAAATGAAATCCCGCCATATTTTTTCCTCACTAATATTAAGTACACTCCTTTTATTAACTGTATATGAAACGAATCTTGCACAGGATGGCTATCAGCTCCCTTCCCAGGCAATGATTAATCTGGTAGACGGTGACCTTACTCCTTCAGTGAGCCTGTCGCCAAACAGAAACCTGATGTTAATGCAGGAACCGCCCGGCCTGCCGTCAATTGAAGAAGTTTCTCAGCCGGAATTGAGGTTAGCCGGCGTCAGGATCAACCCGCGGACAAATGGGCCAAGTAATCTAAGGTACAGTACTAAACTGACGGTCAGAAATCTGACAACGGGAGAAGAAGCAGAGATAAAAGGAATTCCTGATAATCCGAGAATTACAAATGTTAGCTGGTCTTCTACGAATAATCATTTTGCATTTCTGTTAAATCGTCCGAATGGTATCGAGTTGTGGATTGCAGATGTTTCTAAGGGTTCTGCAAAAAAACTTACGGATGCTCGTATCAATAACACCTATGGTTCTGCTTATCAGTGGATGCCAAACGGTAAATCGCTTCTTGTACAGCTTGTTGATAAAAACAGGGGAGATGTTCCGGAAAAAGACCTCACACCCACAGGCCCTATTGTACAGGAGAGTATGGGAAAGGCACGGCCGGCCCGAACGTATCAGGATCTTCTGGAAAACCAGCATGATGAAGATCTGTTCGACTATTATTTCACATCAGAACTTGTAAAAGTTGATCTTAACGGAAATCAGCAAAAAGTTGCGGATGCTGAAATTTACCGTTCCGTATCTGTTTCACCTGATGGCAATTATATTCTTGCACAAACCATTCAAAAACCATACTCATATCGTGTACCGGCATTCAGGTTTCCCACACGTATTCAAATTCTTGATAAAAACGGCAAGCTTGTAAAACATTTTGCTGACCTTCCGCTCGCCGATCAGGTACCCATTGGATTTTCTGCAACGACCGAGGGTCCGAGATCAGTTAGCTGGCGAAATGATGCTCCTGCCACCTTAAGCTGGGTTGAAGCCCTTGATGAAGGTGATCCCTCTAAAGAGGTGGAATACCGCGATCGCGTTTATACTTTAAAAGCTCCTTTTAAAGATGAACCCAAAAAGATCACGGATTTAGGTTACCGGTATGCAGGTGTGATGTGGAGTGAAGATGGTTTTGCCCTTATAAATGAGTTTTGGTGGAGTAACAGAAATAGAAGAACCTGGAAAGTAAATCCTGATGAGAAAGATCCAAAGCCGGAACTTGTTTTCGATTTAAATACGGAAGACAGCTATTCTGATCCCGGCTCACCGGAATTTAAATTATCGAAATATGGTACATGGGTTCTTCATACGGTAGATGACGGAAAGTCAATTTTACTAACAGGAAGCGGTGCTACTCCCGAAGGAAATCGTCCGTTTATCAGCAAATTTAATCTTGAGACTAAGGATACAACAGAGCTTTGGCGTTCTGAGGCACCAGTGTATGAGTTTGTTATTGCATCCCTTGATGAACAGGGACAAAAGCTGATTACGCGAAGAGAACAGGTAGATGTTCAGCCCAATTATTTTATCAGAGATTTGCGAAGCGGGGATTTAAATCAAATTACATTTTTTGAACATCCCACTCCTGAATTAAAAGATGTACACAAAGAGCTGATACAATACGAACGTGCTGATGGCGTACAGTTGTCTGCAACACTTTATTTGCCACCGGATTATGATAAAGACCGTGACGGCCCTTTGCCTGTTGTGGTGTGGGCTTATCCGCGTGAATTCCGGAGTGCCGATGCGGCAGGTCAGGTTACCGACTCCCCTTACCGGTTTGCCCGTATCAGTTACTGGGGGCCTCACTTTGCCCTGCTTGAAGGATATGCGGTTGTTGAGGGAGCGGCTATGCCGATAATTGGAGAAGGAGATCAGGAACCGAATGATACTTTTGTGGATCAGCTGGTTTCAAGTGCACAGGCAGTGGTGGATGAAGTTGAACGGCGGGGGGTTGGCGACCCGGACAGAATGGCTATCGGCGGACACAGTTATGGTGCTTTTATGACCGCAAACCTGCTCGCTCATTCTGATATTTTCCGCGCAGGTATTGCACGAAGTGGTGCTTATAACAGAACACTGACTCCATTTGGATTTCAGAGGGAGGAGCGTACCTATTGGGACGCCCCTCATATTTATTATGAGATGTCTCCCTTTATGCATGCTAATAAAATAGATGAGCCAATTTTATTGATTCATGGTGCGGATGATAACAATTCAGGTACTTTCCCGATGCAAAGTGAACGAATGTATGCTGCCGTTAGTGGATTGGGAGGAGTTGCCAAACTGGTGATGCTGCCAAATGAAAGCCACGGATACCGGGCAAGGGAGTCGGTGCTGCACATGCTTTGGGAACAGACCGAATGGATTAATGCGTATGTGAAAAATGCTGAACCGCGGCGTATTCAGCGCGAGGATGTGGAGGCGGAAGCACCTGGTGGTGAAAGGTAAGTTATGTTCACTGATATCTTGTATAAGAAATGGATTTACTTGAAAAGTTAATCAAAACCGTTCTGACAGATTTTTCAGGATATTACTTTTGTCAGGGATGATACTCTTTCACTGAATCCACAAAAGCCCTGGCATGATCTACCGGTACGTTCGGTAAGATACCGTGTCCAAGATTGACAATATATTTTTGAACCCCAAAACGATCGATCATTCGCTTTACCTGTTTTTCAATTTCCGGAATGGGAGCAAGTAATCTTGTGGGATCGAAGTTACCTTGCAGTGTAACAGCATTGCGGGTTGTTTCACGGGCGTATTCAGGCGTAATTGTCCAGTCAAGCCCGATAGCATCGGCAAATCCGCGCATGGCAAGACGCTCAAGGGCGTACCAAGCGCCTTTTGCAAAGAGGATTACGGGAACATCCTTCACTGAATTACAGATTTCTGCAAGCCCGGGCATTGCCCATTCGTTAAAATCTTCCGGGCTCAGCAGTCCCGCCCATGAATCAAAAACCTGTACAGCCTGTGCACCCGCTTCAATCTGGGCATTGAGATAGGCGATGGTAGCTTTTGTCAGCTCTTTCATAACATGGCGGGATGCATCCGGTTCCTGGTATAAAAAAGCTTTTGCCTTGTCAAAGTTTTTGGATCCTTCGCCCTGAACCATATAGCAAAAGAGAGTCCATGGTGCGCCGGCAAATCCAATGAGAGGAACCCTGCCGTTTAATTCATGCCGGGTGAGAGTAATAGCATCCATTACATGACTCAGCCTGCCAGGTATATCTTCTGCCAAAATGGAAAAGGCGTCATCTGTTGTCCGGATAGGATTACCCATTACAGGCCCTTTATCCGGAATCATCTGAACATCCATTCCAAAAGCCTGTGGTACCGTTAATATGTCTGAAAAGATTATAGCGGCATCGGGTTCCAGTTCATCAACAGGCTGAATTGTAATTTCACAGGCCAGTTCGGGAGTTTCTACACGTTCAAAAAAAGAATACTTCCTTCGGAGTTTCATGTATTGTGGTAAATAGCGTCCGGCCTGCCGCATCATCCAGACAGGTGGCCGCTCAACCTCCTCGCCACGAAGAGCCCGCAGCAGTAAATCGTTTTTTAATTCGGGAAATAATATAGTCATCAGGGTTTAACAGGATTTCGAAAACAGGACAATAATTCAGAGTGAAGTGTAAATAATTAAGATGAAGAAAGTTTGAATAAAAAAAGCCCCTGAAATTATCAGGGGCTTTTTTCAATAAATGGAGGATAGTCGTCTAAGCCTTATATAACGGCTCTGAGTTTACTTCTCATTTCATCTTCGCTTAGATCATGAGTAATTCTGTCGATTTCTTTTCCTGTTTCAGCATCAATGATAACGGTATAACCGGTTCTGCCTTCATGTTGTTCAAACAAGTCATAAATTCCCATAACTCTTGCCTGTAAACCAGCCTGGCTTTTGGTAAAGTCATTTGTCATATCAAGAATTGTAAAAAGTATTCCGGTATCCTTGAATTCTGCCTTAATGGAATTCAGTTTTGGATCCATGATCTTACATTTTCCACACCAGTCACCATGCATGGTAACTGCGATCACTTTGGGTTCACTTGTAATTTGTTCATCAACAGATGCAGTTTCAGAGGCTATTGTTGTAAAAGCAAATAACAGTACGAAAGCAGTGGATAGCATTAAAGTTTTCATCATAAAAAGTTTAGTTGAAAGTTTATATGTTCAGAACTCCTGACTCCGAATAACTAAAACAAGTAGTTATATGGATTGTCTCGTAAAATAGAAAGTCGTTTTTGTCAGTAGTCAGTGGTCAGTTGTGATTGCCAAAAACAACAAGCAACATACCACTAACAACACACCACGAACCAAAGAATCTAATACAAATCGACAAAATCGCGGCTTATATGATTACGATAAGTCAGGAGTTCTGATGTCTGGATTGATCAGAATGTGGCAAGATAACGAGAATAAAATTAAAATCTTGTTTGGTTTGTTGAATATGAGTAGACTTGCAGTGAATTTTACATAAATTTTATAATCTGTTTTTTATGCGTGAAATGCTTTTGGTGGCAGCAGGCGGTGCAGCGGGATCCGTTCTTCGTTATATCATTTCAGTCTATACACCAATCCTGTTTGGAAAATCTTTACTGGTTACCGGCACGGTCATTGTAAATATAACAGGATGCTTTCTTATCGGGTTTTTTCTGCAGTGGATAGAAATCAGACAGCTTTTTGATACCGGATTTCGACTGTTATTGCTTGTCGGGTTTTTAGGCGGGTTCACAACATTTTCAGCATTTGGGCTTGAAGGTTTCGAATTGATAAGTATCTCAATGACAAGATTCTTTGTATATACCGGATTACAGTTAATTATGGGAATTGGCGGTGTGTGGCTTGGCCTGAAATGTGCCGGATTGATTTTTCATTAAAAAAACAATTTGGTATCAATACTGAAACTATTTGAATCCATGCTGAAGTATTTCGGCATTTTGTACCGGAGATATTATCTTCCATGAAAAATTTGTTAAAATAGGTTTTTAAAAATGAGTAATGAGCCCGGTTATTTCAATAAAAAATTCGGTGATCCTGTTACCCGAAGACGAATTTATACCGGTGCATTCGTTGCCCTCATACTAACCGGAATCTATTATTCCGGATCATTTCCCGAACAAAACGGCCATTTTGGATTCTGGTCTGTAATGCCGCCGCTTGTAGCCATTGTCCTTGCATTCTGGACCCGCGAAGTTGTCAGCGCTCTTTTTATCGGAATTTGTCTGGGTGGTGTAATTTCGGGCGACATCAATATTGTTCAGAATTTTCTGATTCCCTCTATTGGTACTGAAAGTTTTGCTCTTATTCTGATGGTTTACCTCTGGGCCCTTGGCGGGTTAATAGGTATATGGACAAGAACCGGTGGTGCTGAATATTTTGCTCAATGGGCGGGCCGTCTCATTATCCGGGGTCCGAAAACAGCCAAATTTTTTACATGGATCATGGGCCTGGTTTTTCATCAGGGAGGAACCATAAGCACAGTACTGACCGGTGCAACAGTCAGGCCTGTATCCGACCGGCATGATGTATCTCATGAGGAGCTTGCCTACATGGTCGATTCAACGGCATCGCCTGCAGCTACCCTGATTCCCTTTAACGTATGGCCTTTTTATGTAAGCGGCCTTGTGATCGGAACACTGCCATTGTTTGAAACAACACAACAGGGAGTTGCCTTTTTCTTCTCTGCTATCCTTTTTAATTTTTATGCGATTTTTGCAATTCTTATCACACTTTTGTTTGCCTGGGAAATACTGCCTTTTGTCCCCGGGAAAAAAATGAGAGCTGCAATAAAAAGGTCACGCAAATCCGGTAAACTCAACCGTGATGGAGCCAATCCTATGGCTGCGGCTGAACTCACGGAACAAAAAATTCCGGTAGGATATAACTCCGGATTGATTGACTTTTTCGGCCCGATCGGTGCACTTCTTGGTGTGGCGATCATACCCTATGTGATAACCTATTTTTTTATGGGCAGAACAGACGATCCCACGCTGCTGATTGCAGAAGCTTTTGTCCTTGCAGTATTAGTCGGTTTTCTGATCGCGATCGGAAAGGGAATGAAGCTTCAGGATGCCATTGACGGTTTTATCGATGGCTGTAAAGGTGTAACCATTGGAGCGATTATCCTGGCGCTGGCTGTAACACTGAAAGAAGTGGCCGATGCGGTCGGCACGGCTGATTATGTAGTGGCCATGATCGGTGATCTGGTTCCTGCTGCTGCACTTCCCGGTATCCTGATGGTTCTCTGTATGCTGATAGCCTTCTCAACCGGCACATCGTGGGGTACGTATGCTGTTGTCTTTCCGGTTGCCGTTCCATTGGCATGGGCGGTTGTGCCCGATCCATTTTTTCTGACCCTTTGTTTTGCCGCTGTGATCGGGGGTAGTGTCTTCGGAGATCAATGTTCACCCATTTCGGATACGACTATTCTATCCTCGCTGGCAACCGGCTGCGACCTGATGGATCATGTCTATACTCAGTTTCCTCTGGCAATTATGGCCGGCGTATTAGCCATGATTGCCTATGCTCTTATGGTCATTATTTTTGTTTAAAAATCATGGGAGCTTGAAAATGAAGCAAAAAGGCGGAAATTACAATCTTGGAATTAATCAATTATTCACATTTGAGAGAGATCTTACCTTTAACTGAATGATTTGAATGGTATTTTTTTGATTTGCAAATTAGAATCATTCAGAGGTCACAATTTTTTGAGTTTTCATGAATGAAAAACCGGATCTCTCTGAAGGATCCAAGATCAGACGGTTTATCCTGACCGCTTTATTATATCTGTCTCTATTGCTGCAAACAGGATTTTCCCAGCAAAAAACGAATCAAAAACCGGATATTCAATTTGATATTGAGAGAGGCCTTCGTATCCAGGCTGCGGATTCAAGCGCATCATTACGAATCGGACTTCGTTTTCAGGAGCAGTTTAGTGCAAGATTTGAAACTGATGAAGACAGGAGTGATCTTGAATTTCAGGTGCGCCGATTTCGACTGATATTTGCAGGCCATTTTTTAAGCGATAGATTGACATATTTTTTTATGCCTTCATTTGACAGGGGGAAAGCGTCCCTGGAACTTATGCGGGTACAATGGAAGTTATCAGAAAATAGCTGGATTTATGGCGGCCAGATTAATCTGCCGGGTACACGGGAATTCCTTCAAAACAGCGGAACCCTTCAATTTGTTGACCGCTCAACCTCAAATCGGCTTTTCAGGCTCGGATTTGATACCGGGCTTGGCTACAAACAAAAATTCTTTCCGGGACAAACCGCACTCATTGGAATAGCCACGATAACTAACGGTGAAGGACAAAATCAAAGAGCTGCCAGGGGTGGTTTGAGCTATACAGGTCGTTTGGAATTTTATCCTTTTGGTGAATTTAATTCCTATATAGGATCAGATTTTGAAAGATCCCGGAAACCTCAGCTTGTTATAGCGGGAGCATATAATTATAATCAGGATGCTGTAAGGACGAGAAGTCATTTAGGGAATTTTTTGACGGATGCATCAGCAAATATAATTACAGGGTTTCTTGAATCATCAGCCCGGTATCGTGGATTTTCATTTCATACCGGTTACGCAGTCCGGTCCGCAAATAATAATTTACTAAATGACGGTAATCCCCAAAATTATATTTCAGAAGGAAAAGCTTTTTACCTTGAATCCGGATATCTGCTGCCTCAAAATTGGGAAATTGTAAGCCTTTTTGAACGTATCTACCCTGACAAGCAGCTCCGGGAAATAATGAGCGGGGAAAGATCTTTTTTAATTGGAATTAATAAGTATATAATTAAACACAGGCTTAAATTCCAAACGGATTTCAAGTTTGATAGTATCATAGTATCATCCGCCGAAAACCAGGATATCATAGTTTTCAGAACTCAATTTCAGATCGAATTTTAAAAAAGAAGTTTTAATAAATATTTTAACTTATGCTAACCAAAATACAAACAGCCGGCCTTGTTTTGGGAATTGCAGGTTTCTGTATGCCGCTTCTTGTTACATTTCCGGGCCTCACACTTGCAGGCCATTTGGCCATGAGTATATTTCTTCTCGCGGCTATTTTCTGGATGTTTGAAACCATTCCGATCTACTCAACATCCATTCTTGTCATTTTACTGGAAGTAGTGCTTCTGAGCTCAG
>JBHJOO010000386.1:0-5651 GCA_050329675.1 Balneolaceae bacterium | reverse complement strand
CTGTTCGCCATAGTCCATTTCTACTGTTTCATAAGGTTTTTTTCCTTTATGTACAGAGGCAAAGGAGCGATGACCTGCCGGGTGCCAATCCTGCGTTTGGATAACAGCATCAAACTTTGGAATCAATTTATTTATAACGGGAACAACCCGGTCGCCCTGAGGCACTTCAAGGGCTCCTCCCGGACAAAAATCATTTTGAACATCTATAATAAGCAGTGCTTCCATAATTCCAGGTATTAAACGGTTTTCATTTCCTCCATTAATTTGTCTCTCGTATCAAGTAATTTCTTACTGATACCGATTTTATATATGTGTGGATTTTCAAAACGTTTATATTCGCGTGCAAGTTTCGAAAACCTGGATTTGCTATAAGTAGCTGATTTCTCAACATCCGAATTTTCTTTTACCAATTTGCCTTTTTCGATATAGGAATGCATCAGTTCTTCAGGCTCAAACATTGTGAGCCGGCTTCTCTTGGCCGGGAAATAAGGATGATACATTATCTCGACAGAGGATTCACTATCCATGCAAATGGCATCGCCGTAAAAAAATCCTTCGCCATTCAGGTACCTGAACACTTTTTTATGGCCAGGCAGTGTAATCTTCTCAATGTTTTCTGAAATTTTGAGTTTTGGCAGATGGTTCACGCTGCTTAATTTATAAACACCATCCAAAGCCGGGGAGTCATGGCCGGTAACCAGCCTGGTTCCAACTCCGAAAATGTCGATAGGGGCATCCTGGCTTTTTAAGCTTCTTATGAGTTTTTCGTCCAGTTGATTTGAAGCCGCAATCTTTACGTATTGAAATCCGGCTTCATCCAGCAGTTTTAGGGATTGCCTGGCAAAATAGGCAAGATCTCCGCTGTCGAGGCGAATTCCTTTTAATTTGTATCCTTTACTTTCAAGCTCTTTTCCAACTTTTATAGCGTTTGGAATCCCGCTTTCAAGGGTGTCGTATGTATCAACAAGTAAAATGCAGTCGTCAGGATAATGACGGGCGTAATCCCTGAAGGCCGAAATCTCGTCTGCGTATGACTGCACCCATGAATGTGCCATGGTACCGCCTGTTTTAAGTCCATATCTGTAGGCTGAATAGACATTGGAGGTGCCGTCAACCCCGCCCACTGCAGCCGCACGGGATGCATGGATACCGCCAAGCCCCTGCGAACGCCTGAGGCCGAAATCAAGTACCGTTTTATCTCCGGCCGCTAATTTTAACCGGGAAGCTTTGGTAGCAATGAGTGATTGAAAATTGAGAATATTCAAAAGCAGCGTTTCCAATATTTGGGTTTCAATCAGATTTCCGTGCACACGTAAAACCGGTTCATTTGGAAAGATGATTTCTCCTTCCCGTACAGAATAAATATCTCCCTTAAACTCGAAATTTTTCAGATACTGGAGAAACTCCTCCTTAAATCCCTGGCTTTTCAAATATTCAAGTTCACCATCCCGGAATTGAATCGTATGAATCAATTCGAGAAAATCGGATAAACCGCAAAATATAACATATCCGCCATCAAACGGATTGCTTCTGAAAAAATAGTCAAATGTTGCACTTTCTTTCTGCCGCCCCGAAAGAAAATATCCCTGAGCCATCGTCAGTTCATAGTAATCGGTGTAAATTGCCGGATGGGTGGTATATAAAATTCTATTTTTTGCAGTTTCCGGATAACCGGTTGAGTGATCTTTCAAAATTATCTGTTTCGTTTACATTGTAATTAACAAATCTCTGTTAAAGGTACAAGGTAAATGAATTCAGGCATATTTTGTACCGTTTAAATTTAGCTTATATTTGTGCATTCATACTCATAAATGTAATATGTACTGTAAGTCAGCAGCCGGCATTCTTTTAATATTAATAGCGATATCTTGCGCCACACCTATTTCCCCAACCGGAGGTGAACCGGACAGAACAGGCCCTAAAATCATTGAAACAAAACCGGTAAACGGACTGGTTAATTTTGATGATGACGAGATTGAAATCCAGTTTGATAAATTCGTAAGCAGGCCTTCATTGCGTCAGGCTATCAGTATTGAACCGGATGTAAATATTCCATTTGATATCAAATGGAGCAGAAGAAAAGCCAAAATTCAATTTGATTCCGAACTGCCAGAGAACACAACCATTATCCTCCGTATTGGCACAGATTTAGCCGACACGAGAGGAAACAGGCTTGAGCGTCCGTTTCAGCTTGCCCTTTCTACCGGGCCTGTTATCGATGAGGGGCGCGTTAGAGCCAGGATCAGATCGGTAATTGATGGTTCTGCAAGGCAGGGATTAAAAGTATTTTTAATCAGAGAGCCAAGAGGTATTTCAGATCCTGCAAATTATATAGCGGAAACGGATACAGCCGGGATAGCCGAGTTTTCCTTTTTAGGTGAAGGAATCTACAGGCCTCTCTGGGTAGATGACAGAAACAATAACCGGATATGGGAGCCGCCCAGGGAAAACGCACAGCCATTTTATACTGAAAAGTTTAAACTGGAGAGGGGAGATGAAGTTGATATTGGTACACTCTATATCACACAGCAAGACACCGTGCCGCCTTCACTGGAAGGGGTTGGATTGTTAACAGGAGAATATCTGCGGTTGCGATTCAATGAGGAAGTTTTTTGGGAAGACTTTTCAAGAATTGATATTCTCGACAGTCTTGGTAATGTTTACTCAGCAGCTTATCCGATTTATGTACCACCGGAAGATCCCCTTGTACTTTTAGCGCAATCTGAAACTCCGCTTGATGCCAGCCAGGAGTTTATGGTTGAATTGCATGACCTTACAGATGCAGCCGGTAATCAGGCCGAAGTGAATATCAGTCCGTTTCCGGGTTCTGCTGTAGCAGATACAATTTCATTGAAACTGCTTGGCAGCCGGTCGGTAGATGGAATTTTTCCGGATGAGCCTATCGTTATCGCCTATAATAAATTTATTGACAATCCGGATGTAGTGGATTCATTGATTGTGATTGAAGGGGACAGGCCTGTCAGAGATTGGCAGCATCTGGAAATTGACCGTCACAGACTGATTATTTATCCGCCTGATGTTTGGCAGGGGGGGATTACATACGAAGCCCGTGCATGGGATCCCTTTGATATGAGGCATCAAAATATTCGTCCGCAAATTTGGCAGAGAAATCAGCTTGGATCGATCAGTGTAGTCGTTGAAGAGGCAGATTCGGCGGCTGTTTATGAGCTGAGAATCAGGGATAAAGATAAAAAAATATCTGTCAGCCAAAGATTTAACAAAGAGGTTGAAATTGATAATCTTCCACCGCTTGAATATACTGTTATTGTTTTTGAGGATATAAACGAAAATGGCAGATGGGACAGCGGTACTATTGACCCGTACCGGGCACCCGAACCCTATTTTGTTCAGTCAAAGATTCCGGTACGTGAAGGATTTACCTCAGAAATAAATGTGGTCTTTCAAACCGGTATTGAAATAATAGATGATGTACCCGATGAGAATGAAAATGAACCGGAAGACCCGGAGTAATTCATGATTTTTTTATTGGTATTCTGAAATTCGCAAGCCATCGGATGACATGTTCATTTATAACAGTTAATTATTTAGAAAAAGAATGGAAAAAATAGTAGAATATTTTTCGAACATAGAACGGTTGATAATGGTGGTTGCCGTTATTGCAGCAACAATTATTATTGCTTCCGTTATCAAACGTGTTTTTGCCAGATTTATTAACAGATCAGCAAAAGTGCTGGAAAACGACCCGACAAACTATAAGTTTTTACAGCATGCCGTTGTTGCCCTTATTTACATTGCAGGTTTCAGTTTTGCCTTCTGGAATATCCCAATGTTGCAGCATATTGCAAAATCAGCATTGGCCGGAGCCGGTATTCTTGCCATTGCCATTGGTTTTGCATCACAACAGGCTCTTGGGAATGTAGTTAGCGGTGTATTTATTGTGATGTTTAAGCCCTACAGGATTAATGACCGAGTTTCGATGAAAACAGATTTGAGAGGTGTTGTTGAAGATATTAATCTGCGCCATACGGTTATCCGTAATTTCGAGAACCAGAGGATCATTATACCAAATTCGGTAATGAGTAATGAAGTTCTGATTAATTCCAACTTTACGGATGACAAAATCTGCCGCCTGATTGATATTGGTATCAGTTACTCATCTGATGTGGATCTGGCCAGAAAAATTATCACAGAAGAAGCAGTAAAACATCCAAATTATCTCGATAATCGCAAACCGGAAGATATTGAAAATGGAGTGCCGCCGGTTACTGTAAGAGTCTTGTCCTTTGGTGAATCATCCGTAAATCTGCGGGCGTGGGTATGGGCTGCCGATCCACCTTCAGGTTTTGTAATGAGCTGCGATTTACATGAATCGATTAAAAAACGATTTGATGCAGAAGGTATCGTTATTCCATTCCCTCAGCGAACGATCAGTTATTTGGAGAGAAAGGCTTGAATAAGGACGTAAGATTTTCCTCCGCGCCCTTGCGAGCCTTTCCCCTTTGCGGCCACCGCGTGAACCAATCAAGACTGAATTTTAACTTTGCGGGTTTCACGCAATGGGTACAAGGGTTTGGTTTTCTCTTTGCATGAACCAAACAGGCCTGAACCTTGATGCCTCGGATTTTAATCCATAAGAGCTTCTACCGCAGAAACTTTCTCCCGGATAATGTCCAAGGCTCGGTTAACTTCTTTCAGATGAGTTCTCACGGAGACGACGGCTAATCGCAAAACATATAAGCCATTGATTTCGGTTGTGGACAAAAATATCCGGCCATCTTTTAAAATTTGATGATACAGATTTTTGTTAAACTCATTGGCAATACCATCATCGGGCAGATATCTGAATGTAATAACAGATAGCTCGGGATACGGGCCTGTTTCAAAGCCTTCCATTTCATTCAATTTTTCCCAGGCATATCGGGCGAGTAGCAGTTTTTCTTCAATAGCAGCACGAAAAGAAGCAACACCATGCAGTTTCAGCGGCAGCCACATCCGTAATCCCCGAAAATGTTTGCTGAGCTCGGGAGAGACATCAGCAGGGGAGTAATCATCACTATTTGTATACGTATCCTGCATGTAGCTTGCATCAAAATGGAAAATATCTTTTAGCTCGTTAATATCACGTACAATCAGTGCACCTGATCCGTATGGAATAAAAAGAGCCTTATGAGGATCAAGTACTACCGAATGTGCTCTTTCAATCCCTTTCATTTTATTTTTGATCTCATCGTTCAACAGGAAAAAACCGCCATAGGCAGCATCCACATGAAATCGAAGATGAAATTCTTCTGCTATATCTGCTATTTCATTCAGTGGATCGATTGCACCCGTATCCGTTGTACCGGCTGAGGCAATAATGAGCCAGGGAAAATGCCCCTGTTTTTTATCAGACAGTATCGTATTTCTGAGGTGAAAAGTATTCATTCTGAATTGATCATCCATCTCAATATACCTGATAATACATCGGCCAAGCCCTGCAATAGCAAGAGCTTTTATAATACAGTGATGCGACTGGGAAGTGAGATAAACAACAGTTCCTGAAGAATTTTCGATTGTAATTCCGGCCGCTTCCCTTGCAGCTACAATCGCAGTAAGATTTGCAACGCTTCCGCCTGAGGCAAGATATCCGCCAGCTGTTTCCGGATAACCGATCAGTTTTGCCATCCAGT
>JBHJOO010000532.1:0-4175 GCA_050329675.1 Balneolaceae bacterium | reverse complement strand
TCTGCAGAACTGCCTGAAACCCCCGAACCCCATGCACTGATTATAAAACAAGCTGCAGTTGCAATCATCACAGGTTTACGTCCGAATTTATCCGCCAGATTACCGGCAAAAAATGCGCCTGCTGCGCATCCAAGAAGCATGGAAGCCACATTAAACCCGGTACCGACAGCATCGGAATCGAATGCTCTTTGAAGAGCATCAACTGTTCCATTTATAACACCGCTATCAAACCCAAATAAAAAACCACCGATTGCAGCTACCAGTGATAAAAATATAACTCTTAACAGATTATAGGATTCCGTTTCCGTGCCTTGTTTTGAATTTGCCATAGGATCATTTTAAGTAGTTCTTAAGAGAGCAGTTAGAGATGCTTATATTCATACAATTTTCGGGATAAATCAAATGGAGATTAAAAAAAAATTATTTAAAAAATAATTTTCGGATTATAGCAAAATAGATGAAAACCTCCGTACTATTTGAATGTAATATAATTTCAATTCTATTTTTACAGGAAAAACTTATGATGCTGCGTGTAGCCATTAAAAAACAACCCGATGAAACTATGTGCGGCCCTACCTGTTTGCATGCAATCTATGAATACTATAATGATTCAATAGCTCTTGAGCAGGTAATTAACGAGATAAATCAGCTTGAAGAGGGAGGCACTCTTGGGGCCTGGCTTGCCGTTCATGCCCTAAATAGAGGATATTGCGCCACCATTTACAGTTATCACCTTCAAATTTTTGATCCCACCTGGTTTGTTTATAATTCATCATTTATGCAGGAAAAATTAAAAAAACAGCTTGAATTTAAAACAGATCCCAAATTGAAAACAGCTACAAATGCCTATTTGCAATTTCTTGAATTGGGAGGAAAACTCAAATTTGAAGATCTTCGAACAACGTTATTAAGGCGATATTTAAATAAAAATCAACCGGTAATTTCAGGACTCAGTGCAACTTATTTATACCGAAGCCCAAGAGAGTTTGGCGCAGATCTTATTTATGATGATCTGCGAGGTGAACCCGCAGGACATTTTGTAGTGTTACATGGGTACAATAAAGAATCACGTGAAATTTCGGTTGCTGATCCTATTATGGAGAATCCGCTTGGCATGGGCCAATCCTATGAAATGAAAATTGACAGGGTATTGAATGCCATACTACTTGGAAATGTTACCTATGATGCCAATCTTATTATTATCACACCCGGCAAAGTAAAATAATTCATTGAGATGAAGTATCTGTTTATTGTAAATAATCCCGCCAACTGGAATTTGGATATACCTGAAATTGAAGTCGTATCCGCCAGAATGTATCTTGCTGATGAAAAATACAGTTCCATTCGTAATGCCAAAGTGTATAACCTCTGTAAAAGTTACCGGTATCAGTCAGCAGGCTACTATGTATCCCTGCTTGCATCAGCACGAGGACACAAACCGGTACCGAATGTTCTTACTATTCAGGATCTGAAATCACAAGCGATTATAAAAATAGTGACGGATGATCTTGACCGTCTGATTCAATCCGGTTTAAAATCCATACAAGCTGAATCATTTACCCTGAGTATCTATTTTGGGAAAAATCTTGCAAAAAAATATGACCGCCTTGCGGCAAAACTCTTTACTCATTTTCAGGCTCCTCTGCTGCGAGCTGAATTTATTCGCAGTAATTCTGTTTGGTTACTCACTTCTATAAAAACGATTGCCGTGAACGAAGTACCTGATACTCACAGATTGTTTGTAATTGAAGCTGCAAGGGAACATTTCAAAAAAAGGCCATCTGTTTCAGCCCGCAAAGAAACACGGTATGATCTGGCAATTCTTGTAAATCCTGATGAAACTTACCCGCCTTCTGATGAAAAAGCTCTGCAGCGATTTACAAAAGCTGCTGAAGAACTGGATTTCTATGTGGAAAGAATTACTAAACAGGATCAATCCCGGATCAATGAATTTGATGCTCTTTTTATTCGCGAAACCACAAGTGTAAATCATCATACATACCGAATTTCACGAAAAGCGGCTGCTGAAGGGCTTGTGGTAATCGATGATCCTGAATCTATACTTCGCTGTACAAATAAAGTTTTTCTTGCCGAAATTCTTCACAAACATAAATTGCCAGCTCCAAAAACATATATCATTAGCCCTGATAACTTAAAAGTTGTCAGGCAGCAGCTTGGCTTTCCCTGTATACTTAAACAACCTGACAGCTCCTTTTCAATAGGTGTTGTAAAAGCAAACGATTATTCAGAATTCCTTTCAATGAGCGGGCAGTTATTTGAAAAATCTGATCTCTTAATTGTCCAGGAATTTCTGCCTACAACTTTCGACTGGCGGGTAGGTATTTTAAACAGAAAACCGATTTATGTATGTAAGTACTTTATGGCGCGAAAACACTGGCAAATTTATGAACGGACACAGGATGGCAAAACAAATTCAGGACGTGCAGAAACCTTGCTTGTGGAAGAAGCCCCTGCAGAAGTAATTCAAACCGCCCTGAGTGCAACCAATTTGTTTGGTGATGGCCTGTATGGTGTTGATCTGAAAGAAATTAATGGCATTCCCTACGTAATTGAGGTTAATGATAATCCAAGTATTGATTCCGGTATTGAAGATGAAAAACTTAAGGAAAATTTATACCGGATCATTATGAATGATTTTTTATACCGGATTGAACAGAAGAAAAGAGGGTAATACTATCATGCGTATTCAACAAAAAAGGCCGCTTCATCTGTTTGAAGGCTATGGTGTTGAAATGGAATACATGATCGTTGACCGTGATACACTTAATATCAAACCGGTATGTGATAAAATTCTGCAGCAGCTTGCAGGCTCTATTGTAAATGAATGGCCGACCGGTATGCTTGCACTTAGTAATGAGTTGGTTTTGCATGTTATTGAAATCAAGACCAATGGACCTGCTGAGTCATTATTCAGGATGGCGGAAAATTTTCAGGATGAAGTGCGCCATGTAAATAACCTGCTTGAAGCCTTGCATGCCATTCTCATGCCCGGCCCGATGCATCCCTGGATGAACCCATTTACCGAGATGAAACTCTGGCCGCATGAATATAATCCGATCTATGAAGCGTACAACCGTATTTTTGATTGCAGAGGCCACGGATGGGCGAACCTTCAAAGCACCCATCTCAATCTTCCATTTTGCGGGGATGATGAATTTGAAAAACTTCATGCTGCCTGCAGAATTATATTGCCATTAATTCCAGCACTTTCTGCCGCTTCACCCATTGCAGATGAAATTTCTACACCATTTTTGAATTACAGGATGGAAGTATATCGAACAAATTCGAAGAATATACCCTCTGTTACAGGAAAAGTAATTTCCGAGGCTGTATTTTCAGAAGCTGCCTATAGAGAGCAGATATTTAACAGGATGTATGATGATATTGCACCATACGATCCTGAGGGAATACTTAGGGATGAATGGCTGAATTCCCGCGGTGTAATGGCCAGATTTGACCGAGGAGCCATAGAAATCCGAATCGTTGATAACCAGGAGTGTCCGGCAGCTGATATGGCTATTCTGGAATGGATTACCGCGAGTATTCAGGCATTGGTTGAAGAGAAATGGTGTTCGCTTTCCGAGCAAAAAAAATGGCATGAAAATGACCTTTATGAAATTTTTTTGGATACGATCAAAAATGGAGAACGAACTCGAATCACGAACAGGGAATATCTGAATCTCTTTCAGGTTGATAAAAAATCGATAGAAGCCGGTTTTTTGTGCCAGGAAATTTATGAAAGAGTTAAAGGTTCATTCCTGTTTTCACCTTCTACCGCCGGTTCACTTGGTACAATTTTCAACAAGGGAACTCTTGCCAGGAGAATTCTTCATTCACTCCCGGCAGCATTTACAAAAAAAGATCTGTTCCAAACCTACAGAAAGATTTGCGTATGTCTGAATGAAGGAGAATTTTATGTTCCGTAATAAAAAAATACTGCCTGTAATTACATGCGAGCATGCATACAATTCCATACCCGGTAAATATTCTGCATATTTTGAAAAGGCAGATGAAATACTACAATCACATCGCGGTTTGGATCCCGGTGCGAAAGATGTTACCATCCGGATTGCCAAAACATTACATACAACTCCAATTCTCTTTCCCTGGTCACGACTTTTAATTGAACCAAACCGGTCTCTCTCCAGCGCCAA
>JBHJOO010000427.1:0-2017 GCA_050329675.1 Balneolaceae bacterium | reverse complement strand
CATACCTAAAGCAAGAGCTGCTTCTGATCCCGGTTTTGCCGGAACCCATTTCCACGCCATACCCCCCAGTTTTCCTAATCGGGGATCAACAACGGCAAATTTTAGTCTCCGTTCGGTTAACCCATTTGTGATTTTTGGCGTTCGGATGGGAGGTCCATAGCCGCCTTCAAATGCATTGGAACCCACAAAAATAATAAACTCACTGTAGCCGGTATCGGCCTGCCAGTAGAATTTCTGCCCGCCGCTCCATTTCCCATCAGCATATTGTTCACTCATCGCTTTGCAGGCAAAATAGAGCGAACCCTGACATACGGTGGTGTGCCCGTGGCGGTTGGTTGTTCCAAATGACTGATTGATAAAACGCTGCACAAACTGGCTTCGTCCTGCCTTCATACGTCCCCAGTTAAAGACCAGTTGATTATTCTTCGGACCCAAATCGGGATGATCCGGATCAATCAGCACGTCCAGATTGTCACGATACTTTTGCTTGAACTGATCAACCGTCATGTTTCCGGCTTTGATCTTATCTACATCAGCAGCCATTCGTTTGGCCAAATCTCTGTCGCGCAGTTTGTAGATATCCTTGAGGCCCTCCACATTTCTGTTCTCTTCGCCTTCCACATCGGAGAATAGCTGGCCGCCTTCTGTAATTTCCTTTACGGCCTGATCAAACGGAATGGATTTGAATTTCCCTTCACCCCGTTTTCCGGTTCTCTTCAAAACTTTACGGATGCGATATGGATCGTATAGAATCTGAATTCCTGCCTGGCCTTTCGGGCAGATTGCCCCGTCCAGTTTGGAGATCTCCATTTTTGTGGGGTCATGCTTATAATCGATATGTGGCGTCATTGTCCACGGGCTGTACGGATTTCCATCCACCTTAGCCAACACTCCATCCACAAACTTCGTTTTGATAGCACATCCGGTATTACAATTCATACAGGTTGTGTAGAGAATGTTTTCCGGTTTGGAAATTTCGTAAAACTCTTCCGGAGTCAGGTCATTCGTTTCTGCCCGTTCAAAAACCGAGCAGCCGGAAGCTGCGGTACCGGCAAGAAGGCCTGTACCACCTAAGAGTGCAGACGTTTTCAGAAAATCGCGGCGGTTCATATTCTTTTTTTCATTCATATCATCACTCATATTATTGCTTAAAATTTGGCATAAATTCGTGTTTGTGTTCAATAAAATAGGGTTAAATGATAAATTTATACCCTAATGAAAAAATGAATAGTGACAAGCCAATTGCGAAGATAACAACCAGCCACTCTACAGATGAAGGTACATAGTCAAATGAAAGTTTGACGTGAAAAAATGCCTCCCTCAACCCTTCCATTGCCGGCATTGGATAAGCAAGACCGGGAATGATGATATTAACCGGTACCATCGTAAATGCCAGTACATAAGAAAATGCAGCGGTAAAGATGGCGATAAGATTTTTTCGATAGAATGTTAATAACAGAACCGGCACTAAAAGGCCAAAGCCAAGGTGTACAATCCAGATGGTCCACCAGAAAGGACCGAAAAGTACCATACGCAAACCCTCGGCATAAGCAGGGACATTTGGATATGCAATTACCAATCCATTTGCTAATGAGGCAATAGCACCAATAATCATTGCACCAAGAAATAACCGCGCCATGATTTGGGCCGTCTCACGATATTGAGGAGTTCCCCTTCTTGGTGAAAAGAGCAAGTGGAGTACGGTAAGCAAGCCTAAGCCGGCAATTAATGAGGCTATAAAGAACATCAGAGGAAGAACGGAAGCATTCCAGAATGGCCTTGCGGCAACTACCCCAAACAAACCTCCGATAACTGCAATCAGCATAATGCCAAAAGGAATTGAAATATAAGTGAGAAAGTTCAGATAAATTTCCCATTTGTCAACAAATTCGCGTCCTTTTTTGTAAGCCCACAGTTCACCTACTAAAATGAAGAGATATAACGTATGAAGCCAGATCATCCAGGTCATCAGCGAGCCGTATTGTGGCTGGAAATAGGCTTTCCAGAATCGGAACGG
>JBHJOO010000395.1:0-8260 GCA_050329675.1 Balneolaceae bacterium | reverse complement strand
TCGGGAGGAGTGGAGCTCATTTTTTGAACGCGTAAGCGCTCCGTGCGTTAGCGATTCCCATGAAATGAAATCTCCTCGTTCACAGCTTGAATTAGGAAAAACCTACACAGACAACTACAAAATCGCGACTTGAACTTTTACGTTAAGTCAGGAGTTCTCTATTTATTAGGGTAT
Source organism: Balneolaceae bacterium (assembly GCA_050329675.1). Classification (GTDB taxonomy): domain Bacteria; phylum Bacteroidota; class Rhodothermia; order Balneolales; family Balneolaceae; genus CAYVBJ01. Next base: position 8,086 of record JBHJOO010000395.1, on the reverse strand, counting down.
TAAAAATCATTACTTATCGAAAACACCTGGAGTGAATCACTATTATTGGCAACAATGACAGCTTTACCTGTCCGTGTACGAATTAAAGCCAGCTGCCGGGCATCCATTGGTGCAAGAAATCCACTCTTAATTGGCGGTACCGGAGTTAAGTTTCCGTTTCCATCACCTTTAAGCCAAAGGCCATTTCCTGCATCAGCCCTTGGAACGTTTGGCTCGGAATGATACATATTACCAGCTATAAGCAGGTCAGAATTGCCATCTTTGTCGAAATCGTGCACAAGGATTGATTTGACCGGTGATATTTGTGCCATTTTTGGAAGCTCGGATACGGTAAATGTTCCGTCTTCTTTATTATGAAGTATAACGCTGGCAAAGGTATCGGCTTGATAGTGCAGGGCTTCATTAAGATGATCTGAGCCGAATGCATACCGGGTGGTGGCTGCTGAAAATGCCTCAAACGTAGTAAATTTTAGCCCAATAGTATAAATTTCCCTTCCCAATTTTGCCAAACCGTCAAACGGATATTCCAATCCATCGATCTCCTTCGTCAAGACAATATCGGTATCCTGATTCCCGCTAAAATCAGCTGCATATACACCAAATTTACTGTTTTCCGATGTCGTATATGTATAGTTTAAACCAAGATTACCCGCAATTATATCCATTTTTCCATTCCCTTTTAGGTCCACTTTATCAAGGCTAAACCACCAGCCGCGTAAAGATGGTAATCCCATCTCATTCGTTACATTTTCCAGGCTGGTTCCATTATTTTTAAAAAATTGAATCGGCATCCATTCACCTGCTGTCACAAGATCTTCCCGGCCATCTTCATTAAAATCAATCCATAGTGCATCTGTTATCATTCCGCCGGTTTGGAGAAGTTCAGGCGCTGCTTCATTTGTGATATCGGTAAATATCCCGCCGTCATTGCGGAGCAGGTAACTGCGGGCCGGATATGGGTATTTTCTGGGTGTGAGCCGGCCGCCCACAAAAAGATCAATTTGTCCGTCGCCGGTAAAGTCGCCGGCAGAAATACTTGCAGTGCTGGTTATCATGTGCGGCAGAGCATTTGCATCCTTTAAAAATCTTCCATTACCATGATTGATATAGAGCCGGTCCTGCAGTAATTGTGAAGCCGGTGAGAAGTGATATCCGCCGCTGGCCACATACAAATCCGGAAGTCCGTTGCCATTGGCATCAAAAAATAAAGCCCCCCAGTCGTCAAAGTCTTTGTCCGCCTCCCAGGGCTGAAATTCTGTGGCTTCAATAAACCGGCCATCTTCTTGTTGCATGAATAACTTCCCCGGGAATCCGGCTGCTCCCCCGATAAAAACATCATCCAGCCCATTACCCGTCACATCACTCACGGCAAGCGGAGGTCCCTGCCGGGAAATCATATAGGGTAACAGTGGTTGTATACTGTAATCAATAGTACTCTTTTCACGGTGTTTGTACGATATACTTTTCCTGTGATCTGCCGGATGAAACATTCTTTGAGAAGAATTGGATTTGTTATTCAAATCTATTGCTTCTGCTGAATCTTTCTGATAGAGTGTAACCATTTGATTGGCCTGTAATCCGGAGAGTATCTGTGTGCGTCCGTCCGGCCAAATAACTTTCAGGCTGTCAATGACAGAAGATTTACCTAATCCGAAATGAACTCTGTCATCCATTGTTGACATATATCCTCTGTACGGGGAGTGATAGATATACTGTTTTTGACCATCTGCTGTAAGTATCAGTTTCGATCCGATACCCCGCACATTTGGATATTCGCCCTTCAAACGGACTTGCAGGTAGTGACTATCGGTTTCTTCAGACCCGACATTTTCAAAAATAAAAGCCGGAGCGTTGGTGTTATTGACCACAAGGTCAAGCCTTCCATTATTATTCAGATCGGCATAAACAGCTCCATAGGAATATCCCGGGTAATCCATACCCCAATCACTGGTTTTATCAGAAAATGTGAGATCCCTGTTATTCATAAAAATGTAATTGGATATCTTATAACCAGACAGATCATTTAAAATTTCCTGAGTTCGTTTTTGAGCAAGCTCATTGTCATTGATTCTTCTCGCATTATGCATTTTAGTTTGAAAATCGAAATCATTTACTGCTTTAGGATATCCGTTGGTGATAAAGATGTCCTTAAAGCCGTCATTATCAAAATCTCCAAAAAGAGCACTCCAGCTCCAATTCGTATAGGCTACACCGGCCATTCGGGCAATTTCACTAAAAATAACATCACCATCATCTGAAACGCCAAAATTGGCCTGTAATGTATTGACATTATAGTGTGGGTAAAATCCTCTTTGGCGCAATCCCATAAATCCGCCATAAGTTGAGGATCCGCTCATACGTTTTTGATCTTCAAGTTTTTCAGGCATCATATCTGTTTGAAGAATGTCCGGCCAGCCGTTGTTTGTGAAATCTGCGATATCAATACCCATACCGGCAAAACTTGTATGGCGCAGCCATTTTGCAGATTTATCAGTAAAAGTTCCATCCCCATTATTTACATATAAGACATCGTTTGGCGTAATATCGTTTGAGACATAAATATCAGGCCATCCGTTGCCATTCAGATCACTAACCACAACACCAAGCCCGTATCCAACACTCTTCAGGATGCCGGCTTCATCTGATACATTCGTAAATGTGCCATCACCATTATTTCGATATAACTGGTCATAACTTTGAGGGCTCAGACTCTGCAATCCAAAAGGGTGCCTTTCTGTTTCACCACGTGCAAAATCTTCCGGTGAATTAGAGAGCAGGAACAGATCCAGATATCCATTTCGATTGTAGTCAAAGAAAACGGCATGTGTTGTGAAACCATCATCATCGATGCCATATTCTGCAGCTGATTCTGTAAAAGTATTATCACCATTGTTAATAAAAAGCAGATTAGACCGATCTTCCGGGTCGGACCATGGATGCCCAGCCACGGATACATATATATCAAGATATCCGTTATTATTGATATCGACCATTGAAGCTCCGGTAGTCCATTGGTCAGTTTTTAAACCAGCTGCCTCAGTGATATCCTCGAATTGCATATTCCCTTTATTTACGTAAAGCCGGCTTGAAACCATGTTACCTGTAAAGAAGAGATCCGTTAATCCATTATTATTGATATCACCGGCTGCTATACCCGCACCATTATATAAAAAGAAGTCAGTTTGAATATTTATCGTATCATTTGTTGTAATGGTATTTTCAAAAGTTATACCGGTTTGAACTGATGATAATTTTTTAAAGATAGGTGAAGATTTTTCCTTCGGACTGCAAGCTTGAAAATAAAGAACCGAAAATAATAGTATCAAAGAGATTTTAAAAAATAGATTCATTTTTTGATAGCAAGATTAAAACATAATCTGAAAAATATACTAAGTACCATGGACTTTTCTTAAGTGGATTTCTTATCTATATAACAAGTGCCAGCTTTGGAACCGGTTCCAAAGTTTCATGGTCTTCAATTGACACTATTAAAGGCAACCGTTATTTAAATAATCATTTTTAATTGAATGTCATTTTGATTTTATTATCTGACAAACGATTAATAACTGATTATTTATAAATGAGACCCTATATTTTAAATGAAACCAATTGGAAAGAGATCAAGAAAAATGAATTTAACCTTGCCATTCTTCCATGGGGTGCTACAGAAGCTCATAACTTTCACCTACCGTACGGTACAGATAATATTCAGGTAGAAAAAATCGCTATCGAATCAGCAGGATATGCGTGGGATAAGGGAGCTAAGGTAATCGTTTTACCGGTTATACCGTTTGGTGTCAATACGGGACAAAAAGATATCAAACTGGATTTGAATATTTATCCCAGTACACAAGCTGCTATCCTGTATGATATTACAGAGGTTCTTAACCGGCAGGGAATAAATAAACTGCTGGTCTTAAACGGCCATGGCGGCAATGATTTTAAATCAATAATCCGTGAGCTTGGGTCAAAATTTCCGGACATGTTGCTTGTAATCTGTAATTGGTTTGAGGCGTTGAATAAAGCTGAATACTTCGAGCACGAAGGTGATCATGCAGATGAAATGGAGACAAGCCTGATGCTTTACCTGAATAACGAATGGGTACTTCCTTTAAAAGAGGCAGGAGACGGTAAATCTAAAAAATTTAAAATTAAGGCCCTGAATGAAAATTGGGTTTGGTCTGAACGGAAATGGTCAAAAGTTTCTGTAGACACCGGTGTGGGATATCCAAAAAAAGCAAGTAAAGAAAAAGGCAGAACTTATTTTGAAGCAGTTACAAGAAAAATTGGCCAATTATTGATACAATTGGCAGAAATTAACCCTGATGATTTGTATGAGTAGAAATCCAATTGGAACCGGTTCCAATCTATCGATGCTATCTTGCTTAATATCAAAAAGTTCGGGTTATTAAAAATGTGATTTCTTAAACTGATAAATCATCCTGCGGGATGTAATATAGTCTGGCCAATGATTCCTCTATGTTTTGGTTGGCATTTGAAAGCGAGCTCTGCAGACCCGGAGCTCGCTTTTTTTAAACTCCGGTTACATTGCCATTTCAATCAGTTTTTGAATGAACATTCTTTCATAACTTTATTTTAATGACAAATGGTTAAACACCACTCTGTTTTTTTACTGATAGTAATTTTTTTTATAACGGGATGCACGCAGGCGGAAGATAATCCCCGCTTATTTGAGATTAACTGGAGGGTGGATACCAATTTTTTAGAAAATCTATATTTATCCACAATTGAAATCAGAAATGAGAGCAATACTGCTTTGAGCAATTCCGGTTGGGCACTCTATTTTAACAATCTCAGGCCAATAAATTCCGAAAGCCTTCCTGATGAATTATTACTGACTCACATCAATGGTGACTTCTATAAACTTTCTCCAACTGCTTCATTTGGCCCGCTGGAGACAGGCAATGCTTTTCAATTTTCATTCACTACAGCGGGGTCGGCAATCAAGCAATCAGATTCACCGTCGGGATTTTATTTCCTATTTGAAAACGGTGAGATTATCAATGTACCTGATGTTTCCGTCAGGCCATTTGAGAAGGATGAGCAGTTTATGCGCGGAGAACTTGATCAGTTATCTTTTCCGGATGCTGCAAATTTATACAATAAATATAGCAGCATTGTTGCCATGCCGTCAGGGGAAGTTACAAAAATAACCCCAACACCTGCACATATTGTTGCAAAAGCCGGATCTTTTTTGGTATCTGAAGACCTGAAAATTAGTTACAGTTCGGGGCTGAAGCACGAAGCCGCCGCTCTTGCAGAGATAATAACCCTCTATGTTGGATGGATACCGGAATTGACAGACGAGGGAATGGATTCTTCCTCACCTGTTATTTATTTGCGAAAGGGTGAAGTTACACTTTTTGGAGAATTGGCAGGCCCGGAGTCTTATAATTTGTCTGTATCAGATAATACGATTGAGATAACCGGCACGGATAATGCAGGTGTCTTTTATGGAATTCAAAGCTTGCACGCCCTTATTTCTGCGCAGAGTGTGATATCAGAAATTGATGAAATAGAAATAGATGCCTTGCAAATTACGGATACACCCCGGTTCCGGTATCGTGGTTTTCATCTTGATGTGGCTCGTAACTTTCAGCCGGCAGAAACGGTAAAAAAATTACTGGATGTAATGGCACTTTACAAATTGAATAAATTTCATTTTCATCTGACGGATGACGAGGGCTGGCGTCTTGAAATCCCTGATTTGCCGGAGTTAACCGAAATTGGCGGCAGGAGAGGGCACACAACGAATGAACTGGAACATCTGATTCCATCGTATGGCTCCGGACCGGATCCGGGCAAGTCGAAAGGTAGCGGATGGTATGTGCGAAATCAGTTTATTGATATTCTGCGATTTGTCAGCAGCCGGCACATTGAGGTTATCCCCGAAATAGATCTGCCGGGGCATGCGAGGGCTGCTATTGTTGCTATGAAAGCCAGATCATTAAAATCAGGAGATGAAAAATTCAGGCTGGATGACCCGTCTGATGAATCCGAATACCGTTCTATTCAGGGGTGGGATGATAATGTGGTAAATGTCTGCCTTGAATCCACCTATACTTTTATTGAGAAAGTATTTGATGAAATCATTGAAATGTACAGGGAAGCAGATGCACCCCTCAATACGATTCATGTTGGGGGTGATGAAGTGCCCGGGGGAGTTTGGGAAAGATCTCCTGCCTGCAATGACCTGATTGAAACTGATAAGAAAGTGGATGGCACAGAGGATTTGCAAAACTACTTTTTTGAAAGAGTTCTTAGAATTTTATCTGATCGCAGCTTATCCATGGCCGGCTGGGAAGAGGTAGCACTGAATCATCCGAAGGGGGGCAAGGAGATGACCATAAACAGGACATTTGAAAGCAGGGTAATACCCTATGTCTGGTCAAACGTGTGGGGAAGTGGTACAGAAGACTATGCTTATCACCTTGCTAACAGCGGATTTCAGGTAGTGATGTCACACGCTTCCAATTTTTATTTTGATATGGCCTACGATAACCACCCGCAAGAGACGGGATTTTATTGGGCTGCATTTATTGAATCGGAAGCCCCTTTTTACTTTATGCCGTTTGATTTGTTCAAAAATGCCGAAAAAAATCATTTTGGGCATCCGATACCTGAAGATTTCTACGATGGATTGGTTCAGCTTTCAGAAACCGGCAGATCAAACATACTTGGCTTGCAGGGTCAGCTTTGGGGTGAAACATTGATTGATACCGAAAGGGTGGAATATATGGCACTGCCACGGCTGCTCTCTCTCGCCGAACGGGCATGGTCTCCCAATCCGGGATGGGCCGATATAGGGGAAAAAGAATTGCGTATAACTGTAATGCACCAAGCATGGAATGAATTTGCAAATCGTTTGGGATTATTTGAACTACCAAAACTGGATCAGTTTAATGGTGGATATTATTACCGGATACCACCGCCCGGAGCTATGACAGAAGACGGATTACTTCATGTTAACAGTTCGTTCCCCGGATTTCGGATAACCTATAGAACCGATGGCTCGGAGCCTGACGCTGAATCTGAATCGTATGTCAGGCCGGTAACTGTTAATGATAATTCACAAGTCAGGATACGTTTATTTAATTCAGTAGGCAGAGGAAGCAGAATGACAGAAGTTAATGATTGAAATAATTCAAAATTATATGTAACCTGTTACAGCATTGTCATTTCATTTCTAAAGCCATTGCCACATTATGGAAAAGCTGAATATCGATAAAGTAGCAAAACTGGCCCTTGTTTCAAGATCTGTTGTCTCCCGTGTATTGAACAATCACCCTAATGTGAGTAAAGAGGCCCGGGAAAGGGTGATGGATGTAGTGGAAAAGTATAAATACCGCCCAAACTCTGCGGCAAGGTCTCTCGCCACTGACAGTACATTTGAAATCGGAATATTAGCAACCCGCCGTGGTGATGAAGCACTTGGCAATGGATTCTGGACAATGCTTCACCTGGGCATATTTGAAGAATGTATCCGCCGCGGATACTTTGTGAATCTGTCGTTTGTATCCACAAAAATGAAAGATGAGGTTTATAATTTTATTGTGAATGAAAGGCGGTTCGATGGATATATATTGCTAACCCAGGAAGTATCTGATTTGGTATTCGAAGTATTAAATGAGCGCAATATTCCAACTGTACTTGTTGGAGATGATACCAGTAACAAGGATATTCATTCTATTGATGTGGATAACTTTACAGGTGGATATAAAGCAACCCGGCACCTGATTGAGCTTGGCCATAAGAATATCGGTATCATTCTGGCCGGTTTAAATTTAAATGAGACTGTGGACAGGCTTGAGGGATATAAAAGCGCACTTCTTGAGTCAAATATTGACATTGATGAAGGAAATATTATCATGGGAGATTATTCACAGCGATTTGGATATGAAACCATGTATTCATGGATTAAACAAAAGCCGGAAATGACAGCTGTTTTTTGTGCCAGTGATACGTTAGCAATGGGAGCCATTCTTGCGCTTTACAAATGTGATGTCAAAATACCGGATCAATTTTCAGTAATCGGTTTTGATGATTTGAATTTCTCAAAATACCT
>JBHJOO010000105.1:0-2059 GCA_050329675.1 Balneolaceae bacterium | reverse complement strand
ATCTGCCATACTTTAGTGATGAAGCAGGCCGGAAACCGAAAGTTGCAGAAGGAGCCGGTGGAATCATTACAGGAATTCTGTTTATCGGCTTTATCGCCTACTTGAGAAAAACGTAACCGGTATTCAGGATATCAATACTGATTTCAAATATCATTAAATTTTCATATTTCATTCGTATCATATTAATAGAAGATAAAACTTTTAGATTGTCACAAACGGAAAAATAGTATGATGAAATTCGATAAAATTCTGGTTCCAACAGATTTTTCCAAAGGTTCTATAACTGCATATACAGTAGCACAAAAAATAGGAGATACCTTTGGCTGTAAAATTGACCTGCTTCATGTAATTCCTACCCTGAAATACCTTCAGGAAAGCATCAAAAAACTGGGGGTGCCTCTTGATATGAACAAGGATGTGTATCCTCAGGTTGTAAGAGAAAAAGAGCATGCCATTGAAAAAGACATGAAGGATTATTTTCGTGATAAAAACAAGGGCGGGAAATTTGTAAAAATTGACAGAAAACCCTCGGAATGTATTGTTGAACATGCCAATGAACACAAATACGATTTGATTGTTATGGGAGCTAAAGGGCATCACGAGACAAAGCTTCTCAGAGGCGGAACTACTGAAAAAGTAATCAGAAACTCCAAAATACCTGTATTTTCAGTTGATAAAAGCCTTGATAAAGAGAATATCAAACATGTTCTATTACCCACAGACTCTTCAGTACTTTCTCTTTCTGCCTTTCCGCTTGCTTTAGCTATGGCTGATACCTATAAAGCGGATATCACTATTCTGCATATCCTCGAATTGTATGGAAGCATCTCGGAAGATATACCCCGTTCACCACAGAAGAGTGAGATTATTTCAATCTACGAAGTGGTAATTGAACGATTGAAAGAAGTTCTTAAATACAAGGGGCTTGAGAATATTTCAATCCAGCGGACAGGAGTTACATTTGAAGATGAAATAGCTATTGCTGACAACGGAAACAGCAGAGAAATTCAGCTAAAAACGAAAATAATTAAAGGCATATCCGCTCATTATGAAATAGAGAGTTATGCTGAAGAACATGCAGATTTAGTGGTAATGGCAACGCACGGGCACAGTGGCTTTGCACACCTGATTTTGGGCTCAACCGCTGAAAAAGTAGCTCAATATGTTACCAAGCCGGTAATTACGGTAAGGCCGGATGCATCGGAATTTAAGTAGTGTTCAAATTCCACGCTGCAAACCCCGTTCTGTAAAGCGCCAATCCGGAATCGGTTCATTGATATTCCGCCCGGTCCAGGTAATGGCCGTATTGCGGTTTTCACGTAAATCATACATGGTCATTTTACGGGGGCTCCAAAGGTTTTCCGTCACCTGTTCAAAATTTTCCGCTTCCAGCCTCTTGATCAGTTCGTCATTTTCATTATAGTAGCGTATGCTTTTTACTGCGTATGTCTCCCGGTCAATTTCAAATTCAATGGCACTATACTGTCCACTGCCGGGTTTACCGGCCCGGATCGTATATATTGAATCCGTTGTCTCCAGCCAGTTGAATTCATAATCATCCGGATCCTGGTCACCAAGATCTTCGTATGTAAAATCACTGCCCATAAAACGGTCGCCTCTTTCAGCCGCCGAAATGGTTTGAATCCGCCCCACAGAGGGCAAATAGAGTTTCTGCAATTCATTGCCACCCTCTCTTACAGATAAAAAGCCCGTTCCCCTCACATTTCCCGGATCTGTAAAAACAGTAAGGCTGCTTCTGTTGTCATCCTGAAACTGAGTCCAGGTTTGCATGGTTCTTGACCTTGTTCTGCCTCTGCTGTCGGTTATAATCATTTCCATTGTTGAAATTTCAGTCGAAATGCTTTTTCTTCGTTCATCAACTTCTTCAAAAACGGTACGGGCCTCCTGTTCATCCGTAACCATCTCCTGAGCATAGGCAGTTGTACAGATTGTGCTGATTAAGAGAAGTAATGCTGATGCTGTGTACGTTTTTTCCATGATTGATATTGATCTGATCGATGAAAAATGTAAACGATGTTTTTTCCTTTAAAGTTCACAA
>JBHJOO010000064.1:0-2783 GCA_050329675.1 Balneolaceae bacterium | reverse complement strand
GTACCATCAACATGGTCTTTAATATAATTCAGTGCATCGAGAATAACCCATTCTTCCCGATACGGAACTTCATATTCCTGGTAAAAAGGATCCGGGTTTCTCTCAGGAATATATCTCAAAACCTGTAGTTTTACTGTCTTATTCATATCCAACTTACGTTAATCATCATTCCTTGTTCAATTCTCTATTCACAATTATCATGACCTGCCATATTTTCTTTCACCGGGCGGCCATTTTGTAATGGTTACAGGTTTATATTTAATAACGGGAATATCATTGTCGGATTTGTATGCCAGGCTGTGTGCCAGGAATTTATCATCATCCCTGTCCGGGTATTCAGCCCTCTGATGCGAACCTCTTGATTCGGTTCGCATCATGGCTGATTGAATAATAGTTTCGGCTATATCGAGCATTGACGTCAACTCGAGTGCTGCAACCAGCTCGGTATTAAACGTATAACTTGTATCCCGAATGGTGATTTTTTTTATACGTTCCTGTAGATCATGAATCACTTTTTCCGATTTTTTTAACGATTCTTCGGTTCTGTAAATACCGGCACCGCTTTCCATCGCCTCGTGCATTTCATCCCGGATGTCTGCTATTCGTTCGGTGTTATTATTACCTGAAAAAAATAAATCTTCAATTCTTTTTCTTTCATCATTTGCAAGTGCTTCCAGCGAACTGCTAAATGGTTTTTGTTTGGATGCATTTTCGGCAGCAGATTTACCGGCCCGTGCGCCGAACACCAATAGTTCGGTTAAGGAGTTTGAGCCAAGGCGGTTTGCCCCGTTAATACTAACGCAGGCGGTTTCCCCGGCAGCATATAATCCTTCCAACGTTGTTCCGCCGTTAATATCCGTGTCAATTCCTCCCATCATATAGTGCACAACCGGCCGGACGGGAATCATCTCCTTAATGGGATCGATATTCTCGTACTTGAGGCAGAGTTCCCGTACAAAAGGAATCTTTTCATTAATAACAGCAGCCCCGAGGTGCCTCACGTCCAGATGAACGTAGGGGCCGTATGGCCCGTCTAACGTGCGGCCTTTTTCCCGCTCCTTTTCAAATGCTTGTGAAAGGCGGTCTCTTGGACCCAATTCCATGGAACGCAGTACCGGTTTGGGTTCGGGTTTGCCCAGGTCGTAATCCTGTAAGTATCGGTATCCATCCTTATTCAGCAGATGCCCGCCTTCGGCACGTGCTGCTTCCGTGATCAGAATTCCGGTAAAAGGCAGGCCGGTAGGATGATATTGCACAAATTCCATATCCTTTAGCGGAACCCCGGCACGGTATGCAAGTGCCATTCCGTCACCGGTTTTGATGTTGGCATTGGTGGTGAAGGGGAAAACCTTACCACAGCCACCGGTACAAAGTATCACACTTCTGGCAGCAATTACATCGATTTTACCCGTTGCAAGTTCAATAGCCGTTACACCCTGGCACCGGCCTTCATCCACAAGCAGGCTGGTTACGTAATATTCGTCATAACGCTGAATCGGATCGTATTTAAGAGTGGTCTGAAACATGGAATGAAGCATATGAAACCCTGTTTTATCCGCAGCGAACCAGGTTCGTTTGTTTTTCATCCCCCCAAAAGGCCTTACGGCAATACTTCCATCCTGTTCGCGGCTCCAAGGGCAACCCCAATGTTCAAGCTGGAGCATTTCGGCAGGAGATTCATTTACAAAAGCTTCTACGGCGTCCTGGTCGCAAAGCCAGTCGCCGCCGGATATGGTATCATAAGCGTGATCATTCAGGCTGTCATCCGGCTTTATAACGGCTGCAGCTCCTCCCTCGGCAGATACAGTATGGCTTCGCATCGGATATACTTTGGATACAACGGCAATACTCAGCTTTGGGTCTATTTCTGCTACAGCAATGGCAGCCCGGAGACCGGCGCCTCCCCCGCCTACAATCAGAACATCATGTTCATTAGGTCCATAACGGGTCATAAGCTGACGAGTTAATAGCTTTTAATTAATTATAACGTCCACTTCATTTACGAGAATCAAACACAATTAAATGAAGAAACAGAGTTAGTGTTATATAGTGTAACGATTTTAAAAATCTTAAAATCCTAAACATCTAAAAATGGCTGTGTGTCTCTTCTTTCGACAGCAGGTTTTAGTTTATGCAGATTAATCAGGCGTACACATGCATTCCATCGAAGAATGGATTCTTCATTTGTTTCCGGACGGCATTTTTCGGCTTTTTCATAGTGTTGCATGGCACGCATAAAATGTTCATAAGCTATATAGCCGGCTCGAGGCGTTGAGCGTTTAAATGCTGCTGTAGCCTGCCGTTCATAGATTAATCCGCGGCAATATTCTTTTTGGTAATTATCAGTGAGCCTGTTGGTCTGTTCAAGAGCCTGATTTAAACTGGATTTAAATCTGCCTTCAAATTGATCGGTCATTGCCAGAATCAGTGTGTAAATTACTGCCTGGTTTTCAGGATCCGCACTTAGAATATCACGGCATATACTTTCAGCTTGCCAGGGTTGGTTTAGCAGGCGATAATGTCTGGCTTTCTCATGAGCAGCCGGGATGGCCTGTTTGGAGATGGTTTTTAATTCAGGCATAACGCATTGTATAATCGTTGCTTAGACTTATACAATTTAATATATAAAAATAATTCAGTGTTGCAAGTGGGGATTGTATTTTTTTTCAATAAATTTATGTAAGCAGTTGAGCGCTTTTCGAAATCCCGACAGTGAGAAATTTAACCAGGGGCAGGTGTATGACTCTGTCGGGGCAGGCAGTTGAGTGATGCGGTACTTCCTC
>JBHJOO010000468.1:0-2195 GCA_050329675.1 Balneolaceae bacterium | reverse complement strand
CTGAATCATTTTTACCAGGATGAACATCTCCACCACCGGTTAAAGTCTGTTCATGTAAATCAGGAGACCGCGGTGCAACATTGTCCGAAAAATTGAGATACAGATAAACAAGATTGGAAAGTTCCGAAAAGAGGGATTCAGGCAGGGGCCCGGAGACAAAATTATAGAGAATATTGAAGTAGGTTACTCTTTTGAGGTTTCCGATACTTTCGGGCAATCCGCTCGTGCCTCTCAGATTATTGTCTTTTAGGTTTACACGGATAACCCTTCCGCTGCCGTCCACTTCAATTCCATGCCAGTTATTTGAAGGATTACCCTGAAGCCATCCTGAATTGTTTTTCCAGTTATCGCCATTGGTTGCATTGTAGAGATCAACCAGTGCCTGGCGGTCGCCTTCAACGCTATCCAGGTTTTGAGCATGTAGAAGGTTGCTATGTATCACCCAAAGAAACAGAATTGCTATGCTAATAATTCTCATATATTTTATATTTCAAATCTAAAACTGCAACGTTCGGTAAACAGTGAGATTACGCAGCAGATGATGTTTTTTTCTCTGCCTGAGAGCTTAAGTTAATTATGTCCGTTTTGTTTTTACAAGAGCCGCCGGCTTCAATTTTGTTACACTGCTACCTGAATTTCATTAGAAAGTTCCAATGTTTCTAAAACAAATACGAATTGAAGCAAATCATGATCTGAAAAAAGAAGTTCTTTATCGACTGATTTTGGCCTCATGCCACTCCGCGAGAATCTGTGCATCCATCTGTGATACTCTGTGGTTCAAAACCTGAACGTGCTATCCATCACTTGCCTGTTTTTAATTCCTTCCAGGGTTTAACCACAGATTCGCGCGGATTACGCCACAGATTTTCACAGAGTTTTTTATCGACTAATTTTGGACCGGTAACCTCTCTGTGAGACTCTGTGCATCAATCTGAGAAACTCTGTGGTAAAAAACCGATGAACTATCCATCACCCCCAAAGCGGGCCGGTCAGGGCTTCCGCTTCCCACATCCCCGGCATCCAGGCATTCCACTCAATCAATTTCGGGCGTGCTTCTCTATCAATGAAAATATCCCATGCTATAAATCTTAAATATGGAAACCGGTGATGAGACTCAATACATTTATCAATAGATTCCGGCATACCAGGAATTTGAAGCTCTCTATACCGCACACCCGTTGTAGGATGAATATCCCCCGCATCCATTCCCAATTCATTATATGCATTTGTAACGGCTCTTCCTTCTTTATCAAGAAATAAAGATAACCCTCCTGCAGCCATATTTGATATCCTGATTCCCTCCTTCCCAAATCTCAATGATTGATGCTTGACCGAGATCTCTCCCCCGGGTGCAATACAGGTGGTTATCCGAATCGTGTTAACCGACTCCGGATGCAATGTATCCATAATTTTATGCTGTTTTACGGCAGGCTGTATCAGGTAATCGTACTTTCCCGGGAATTCTTTCTCAGTAATGCTGATTGCCTCCTTAAATTCAATCTCCTTACTGCTTGGCGCCAGGTCTCTCTTGATTACAACCTCTCCTCCATATTCACGTAATTTCTCTTTAACCTCCCCGAACGAAATCAGATGATGTGTATGATCATAGAAACTCCCATTAACCCTGACTGCGAGAGGCTGTATCGCAAATTCTTTAAACAGCCTGTGGTCAAACGTTTTTAAATTGCTGATATGGGCGATGGTTCTCGGGTTCAGCTCAGGGATCATTTCAAATGTATAATAATCATCCGGGATCCAGCCCTCTTTAAACTCATCATTCAACTCCGTATAGGTTTCGAGCCAGGGAGCGTATCCGGCACTCCCAAATCTTTTTTCTGCATAACTCCGGATCTTTTTTTTGAGCTCACTGTTGAGGGCAGTGTATCCTTTTTTGCGGACGATTTGTTCACGAATACTTTTGGCCTGATTTCTTGAGTTGGCATAATTTCTCCATTTTTCAAAAGCGTTGTATAATTGCCTGATCGTTTGTCCTGTAAATTGTTTCATGATTACTTCTTCTATATTGACTGAACAAAAGTACAATGAATCTTTTGCAAAAAGAAAGTAACATACAGGTTTATTTAAGAGCTATTAATTGCCCCAAAACCTCTGTGAAACTCTGTGCATCAATCTGTGATACTCTGTGGTTAATAACCTGCGCGATTTTTCAATCACCTGCTTATTTCTGATTCCTC
>JBHJOO010000494.1:0-4778 GCA_050329675.1 Balneolaceae bacterium | reverse complement strand
TTTATAAACCAGATTGACTGGCGATGATTTGGGAAATTAAACATTTTACGGAGCTCAAAACTCAACAAATCATCCGTTTTCGTCACGATTCACATCTTTAAGAACAACATCCGTTTTTTCTTTCAGTATGGAGCTGAATGCAAAGAAGCTCAGATTTAATACTTTACCCAAGACCGTCCGTGTTAATAAAATAGCGGCGATTCCGGATGCGGAAACCTGAAGCCCTTCCGCCAATCCGATTCCCATTCCGGTAAATATAAGATCACGGTTTGGAAGAAATGGAATCCGGCTCAAGATGATTTCAACGGATAAAAGTGTAAACCAAACAAAAAGGGGTGTGTCTGGTATAACTACATCATACATGATTACTATCAGGAACAGATTTACAGTTAATCGTATGACATGAATGCCAAAAATTTTATAGGCATTTTTTAGCGGCATAGAGATTACAAAATGCCGGAATTTAACAACAAGAATCAATATAACCAGCACGAGTGCAATCCCACCCCATACATAATTGCTTGTATCCGCAAATATCCATTCTAAAATTTTGATTTGATCCGTAAAAAAGAAGATGGATAACAGTGAAAAGGCAACAAGAGTGGAGGATACCGATGAAATAATATTATTATCTTTGATAATTTTAAATACATCAAGCTTTTTATAATGCAATGCTTTTTGTGCCCAGAGATAAAAATATACTTCACCTGAGTATCCAAGAACATCTTTATTATAGATATTCTTTAAAAGGAAAACAGGTATTGATTTGATGGAATTGAAGGACCAGTTAATTCTGTAAATAATGATTTCAAAGAATGGAAGCTGAAAATAGAGAAAGAAAAATATTAAATAAAAAAGCGGCTGTACAGGCATTGATTCCCATACACTTATCCATCCCACCAACGATAACTCATACAGAAGCCAGATAACAATAACAGCGTTGAGTAATCTCCTGCCCCAGATACCGGTTTTTTTTCCTTTTTCACTGCGAAAAAAGCTGTTAACTTTCTGGCGCAGATATCTGTATTTTACTTTCAATTAATTATGAATCTGTTTTCTTTAGAACTGCAAATATAAAACATAATTTACATCTTCTTCAGGTTACTATTAGGAACCATAATGCCATTTGAATGCGTCTGATTTTAATTACCCAGGATTTCCCGCCTGATTTCGGTGGCATCCAAACGTACTGTTTTGAATATGCAAAAAGGCTATCTGCTCTTTGTGATGATTTCGCTTTAATTGCTCCGGAGAAACCGGACTCGGAATTAATTGATCGTGAATTTGATTTTCCGGTTTATAGAATAAAGCTTGCCAATAATTCCAATCTGGTCTTTTCACTCTTCAGAAAACTTGAACCCATTGTCAGAAAACATAATTCGGATGCTACTTTTCATGCACAATGGCAAACAGCCTGGCCCGCTATAAGATTACGCAGGGCTGGAAAATTAAAAAAAGTATTCTGTTCGGGCCACGGAAGGGAACTGATCTTTAATCCCTATAAAAAAATCCCTCTTCTTGATCCGTTATATGAATATTTGAGAAAAAAGTGCCTGCAGAATGTGGATCATAATTATCCGGTAAGTGATTATAACTCCGGGATGATGGGCGGTTTGGGAGTAAAGAAAGAAAACAGGACAGTCGTCATTAATGGCACTACTTTTGACGTATTTCATCCGATCGAAGCCGATGGTTTGAAAAATGATCTGAACCTCAGTGATAAGAAAATTATTATCACGGTAACACGTGTTATTTACAGAAAAGGTGTTGATTTGGTGATCAGAGCTGTTCATAAGTTAAAGGATAAAATTCCAGAGATCTGTTACGTGGTTATAGGTGATGGCCCTGAACTTGAAAATTGCAAAAACCTTGCAAAAGAATTGAATGTGGAAGAAAATGTCAGATTTTTAGGACGTATTCCCTACGATGATATTAATCCTTATTACAACATGAGTGATCTTTTTGTTATGGTACCACGTTCAAGCGAAACAGAAGTAGAAGGATTTGGTATTGTTTATCTTGAAGCTAATGCATGCCGGAAACCGGTAATAGGCAGCAGGTCCGCCGGTATTCCCAGCGCTGTATTGCATGGCGAAACGGGCCTTCTTGTAGAAGAAGAAAATATTGAAGACCTGACATCTGCTATTGATAAAATTTTAACGGATGAAAATTTTGCCAGTCAACTTGGTAATAATGGTTATGAAAGAGTTAAAAAGCAGGCAAATTGGGATGCACTAAGCAGGTTACTTTACAATGAAATGAAAAGCCGCCTGATTCATAGCAATAACGATAAAAAGTAGAAACTTTATCAACCGGATACTATTTATTTGCTCAAACCGATATATATTATAATACAATAAGGTTTATCTTGTCGTTTTATATAAGCAGTGTCAAAGGAAAAAAGAATATTATTCATATATCATCTTCAAAAGTTAAATTAATACAGATTGTTTTTTAATTTAATGTTGTTAAATCCCACAAAAAAACTAAACACTTGTACTTTGCATCTTCTTTTAAATACGTAAAATGTTAAAACTCCTGCAGGCTTTGCGCCCAATTGTAAAGGCTTCGTATCATCGTCCTTTTACTATTCTTGTTATTTGTATCTTTATCTCGATTATAGCTGCATCTTATGCCCTCAAATTAGGTATTGATACGGATATTGCCAATCTCCTGCCACCAACGAACCCGACTGTTCAGGCTCTTGAGAAATTACAGGAAACATCGGGCGGTGAGACGGAAATGCAGGTTGCCATAAAATCTCCCAGCTTCGAAGCTAATGTCCGGTTTGCGGAAGACCTGATTGAAGAAAGCCTCAAATTATATGATCCGGGAATTGGTGATTATTTCTTTAAAAGAGCTGAATTCAGAAGAGAGACGGAAGTTTTAAAAGATAATGCCCTTTACCTGGCAACCATTGATGAACTGGAAGATGTAACGGCATTTCTGGAGGATGAAATAAGACAAGCAAAAGAAGAGGCAAGTCCTTTTTTCATAGATTTTGGGGATGAGTTTGATGATGAAGAGGATGAAGACAACCGGTTTGAAAATTTTGAAAGGGCGTATAATGAGATTATACCTTCCGAATATCCGGTTAATGAAGACAGTACACTTGTAACGATAAAATTTTTTCCAACCGGCTCAAAAAGCAATATCCGGTATCTTGAAGATATGTTTAGTGCGTATGATTCTCTTGTTACGGCTATGGAACCGGCATCGTATCATCCGGAAATGGAAGTAAAGTTTGGCGGCAGGCTGAAAAGGCATCTGAATGAGTTTGAATCTATTATGAACGATGTATTCAGCAGCTTTGCCTTGGGTATATCAAGTGTGATATTTCTTGTTTTACTTTATTTCTTTATAAAAAAATATATTCATTACAGAAAGGGGGCCAGGGATACTCAAGATTATACATTCTGGAGCCATCTCATTCGTGCCCCTATTCCTGTCTTTGTAATAGGTGTCCCTCTTGTCATCAGTTTAACCTGGACGTTCGGCATTACACATCTCTTTCTGGATAATTTAAATACGATGACTTCCGTCCTGTTTGTCATTCTGTTTGGACTGGGAATCGATTACGGTATCCACTACTATGCAAGATATATAGAGCTGCGTTCCAGTGGAATGGATGTGTTTGACTCTATTATGAATGCATATGAACGAACAGGATTAGCTATTTTTGTGAGTGCCGTTACAACAGCAAGTGCTCTTTTTGTTTTGATGTTTGCAGAATTTCGTGGTTTCTCTGAATTTGGTTTTATTTCAGGCCTTGGAATTATTCTGGCTCTTCTGAGCATGCTATACATTTTACCGGCCCTCCTGACACTGTTTGAAAGATATAATCTGATTTTATTTAATACCATATCGGATAAAAACCAGAATACAAATTTTATTAAGAGATATCCATTTACACGTACAATTGTGGTTTGCAGTACACTTTTATGCGTAATAGTCCTTGTTAATGTTCATTATCTCAGATTTGAGTATGATTTTGGTAAACTTGAACCGGAATTCGAAGAGTATCAGCAGTTCAGGGATTTTACACGTGGAATTGATGAATCGGAGCGCAGAAACCCGGCTTATATCATAGCAGATAGCAATGAGGATGTTTTTGAACTGCTTGATTCAATCAGAGTTAAAAAAGAGGGAAACCCTGAATCGCTGATAAACAGTTATGAAGCTTTACAGGAGAGAATACCACCAACAGAAGAGCTGCAGCAGCGTAAACTGGAATACCTGGCCAATATCCGGCGTCTGCTACAGGACCCTTTTATTGTTGACAGAGAAGATGAATCTCTTGATATTCTTCGGCGCGGTTCTGCAACAACCGAGCCTCTTGACGTTGATAAAATACCGGATTTTTTAAAAAATCGTTTTCTCACCCGCGATGGCGAAATCGGTAAGTTTGTTATCATTTATCCGGAGGGTGGAATGTCGGATTCCAGGCGGTCCATTGCCTTTAAAAGCGAGATTGGCAAAATAACACTGCAAAGCGGTAAAACATATCATGCCGGTAGTACATCCCTTGTTGCAGCTGAAATGATAGACCTGATGCGGGCAGAAAGCCCCTACATGATCGCAGCTACATTTGTGATGATATTTATACTGATGTATTTTTCATTTGGTTCAATCAGATGGACATTAATTGCACTGATGCCTCTTATTATCGGTTTGATATGGCTATTTGGAATCATGCTGGTATTTGGTTTAAAATTTAATTTTTATAATCTCGTGGTACTGCCGGCGATTCTGGGAATTGGTGTAGATAATGGTGCCCA
>JBHJOO010000291.1:0-2346 GCA_050329675.1 Balneolaceae bacterium | reverse complement strand
TGTAAATGGTAAAATCCATCGATGGGAAGCGGATGCTGTGGTTCTTTGCACGGGTGGTTATGGGAACGTTTTTTATCTCTCAACGAATGCGAAAAACTCTAACGTCACGGCTGCCTGGCGATGTCATAAACGGGGTGCTGCTTTTGCAAACCCGTGTATGGTGCAGATTCATCCAACCTGTATTCCGGTTTCGGGAGAGTATCAATCCAAGCTTACATTAATGAGTGAAAGCCTGCGGAATGACGGACGCGTTTGGGTTCCGAGGGATCCAAAAGATGAACGGAAGCCGAACGATATCCCGGAAGAGGACCGTTTTTACTATCTTGAGGAAAGATATCCAAGTTTTGGAAATCTTGTACCGCGGGACGTTGCATCCAGGAATGCTAAAATGGTTACCGATGACGGTTTAGGTGTTGGTGAAACGGGCCTGGCAGTCTATCTCGATTTCCGCGATGCAATAAAACGTGACGGGCGCGATGTGATCAAGGCCAAGTACGGAAATCTTTTCGATATGTACGAAAATATTACGGATGACAATCCGTATGAAGTTCCCATGAGAATATTTCCAGCCGTTCATTACACAATGGGTGGCCTTTGGGTTGATTATAATCTGATGAGTAATATTCCGGGATTGTTTGTGGCAGGGGAAGCCAATTTTTCCGATCACGGTGCCAACCGCCTCGGAGCGAGTGCATTGATGCAGGGACTATCAGATGGTTATTTCATTATTCCATATACCATTGGAAATTATATAGCCGGTACAGATTTGAAAAAAGTGGAAACATCGCATGAGGCTTTTAATGAAGCTGAAAAAACATCAACAAATCAACTGGACAGGCTCTTATCTGTAAATGGAGATAAAACAGTAATTGAGTTTCACCGTGAGTTAGGTAAAATCATGTGGGATAAAGTTGGAATTTCAAGAAATGAGAAAGAATTGAATGAAGCAATAAAGCAAATTCAAGTTCTTAGAGATGAATTCTGGCAAAATGTCCGCGTTACGGGTGAAGCTAATTATTACAACAAATATCTCGAGTTTGCACTGCGTGTGGCTGATTACTTTGAACTGGCGGAACTAATGGCAATAGATGCTCTTGACAGGGATGAATCTTGTGGATGCCACCTGAGAGATGAGCATCAAACAGAGGAAGGTGAGGCACTTAGAAACGATGAGGAGTACGCCTATGTATCGGCATGGGAATTCAAGGGATTGAATGGAAAACTTGAGGAAGAACTACATAAAGAATCTCTTGAATTTGAATTTGTTGAATTAAAACAAAGAAGTTATAAATAACAGGAATTTTTTACTATGAGCACAATGACCATTCACCTGAAAATCTGGCGGCAAGAAAACGCTGAGGCAAAGGGCCGTTTCGAGAAATTCACACTTGATGATGTTAGTGAACACATGTCATTTCTTGAAATGCTGGATGTTTTAAATGAAGATCTCATTAAAAAAGGAGAAGAGCCTGTCGAATTTGATTACGACTGCCGTGAAGGTATTTGCGGATCATGCAATCTTGTAATTAACGGACGGACGCATGGCCCAAAGCATTTAACTGCGGTTTGCCAGCTTCACATGCGAATGTTCAACAATGGTGACACAATTGTGATTGAACCGCCAAGGGCAGCCGGTTTTCCGGTAATCAAAGACCTTGTTGTTGACAGGAATGCGTTGGACAGAATTATTGAGGCTGGTGGTTATGTCTCTGTTAAAACCGGTTCAGCTCCCGAAGCCAATCTGATACCTGTTGAAAGGGATATTTCAGAGCAGGCATTTGACTATGCTACCTGTATCGGTTGCGGTGCCTGCGTGGCGGCTTGTCCCAATTCCTCGGCACACCTGTTTACGGCAGCGAAAATAGCCCACCTGAATCTGCTGCCCCAGGGAAAGCCGGAACGGAAAAAACGTGTGGTTGCCATGGTAGAACAAATGGAAAAAGAGGGTTTTGGTGATTGTTCAAACTACGCCGAATGTGAAGCTGTTTGCCCCGTAGGCATAAGCATCTCATCTATAGCGCGTATGCGTAAAGATTATTTGAAAGCAGTTTTTACTTCCTGATAATTCTATTTCTAATCTTCAAAATTCCTGCCCCGGTTTCTCACAGGGTTTCGTGGATTCCGGCGCAGATGTCCATGGGGCAAGAATATTCAGAGGAATCAAACACACAGCTCCTTGTACTTTGCTTCCTTTAAAACAGATCGCAAATTATGTAAAGAAAAACAAGTCTCTGGCGTTTATTGCTTCCTCCGTGCATCAATCTCCTAAACTCTGTGGTTCAATACCTGAACCAGTCATCCATCACCTGCATATTATTGATCTCTCCACGGGCTAACCACAGAGTT
>JBHJOO010000254.1:0-8876 GCA_050329675.1 Balneolaceae bacterium | reverse complement strand
CTGAGGGAAGGAACACTCTACGGAATGTTTTGTTCAGCACCTCAAAATATAAACATGGCGGGAAACAGAGTTTTAAAACTTCAGTTTTTTGGATATGATATTAATCAAGGGTATCCAGGACATCGGTTTCACGAATGAAGATAAAAGCATCATACCGGTCGGGAATGATGGTATTTACGTAGTTTCCGCGGCTTTCCTGTTCGGGCTGATAGGTAACCCCGATAGCCCGGTGCGGAACAGGTGATTGCAAGGCGGATTTTAATTCTTCATTGTTTAACAATAAATAAAATTGCCTGAAACCTGTAGCCTCAAGTGTTGCTTCCCAGCTGTTGTCCCGGGCGGGCGGGATGGCCATATTTTCCATTTGTCCTTCCCATTGCCTGGCGGCAAGCACGTTTCCGGTGTATGTGCCAAACCCGATAGCATAAACATTATCATGCCCGATAGTTTCCCTCGCAAGCTGGCCGATGTTCACAGCTCCCTGTCTCGCCATATCGGTAGCCCTGGCATCGCCAATATGGGTATTATGTGCCCAGACGATTCCTTTGCTCCCATCACCATAAAAATTCAATAGCCGCTCTGCTGTCAGATAAAAATGTGAAGCGCGATAGTTCCAGGAGGCAGCACCCGGTTCCAGGTTTCCTCTGTAATGCCGTTCTGCGTTGATAATCATCTTTGCATTTTGTTCAGCATTGAAATACTCCCAGGCATTTGATGCAACTTCCTCATTTTCCCTGACCCATTCAAGCACCTCATCCAGTTCCTCAGAACAATTTTCACCGCTTCGCGCCACCATCTGCAGATAGTCCCGAATTTCCGGAAAGCGGGTGAGACAAGAATAGGCTCTTTCAGAACGTTGTGCCAAATTGTTGTTCATTTCACTGAAATAATGGATAACCTGTTGCATCGAAGCTCTTTTTGCATAGAGGTCCACCCCGTAAAAACCCACGCGGTTTTCCGGTTTCAGTTCACGATTATAATCATGCAGCCAGCTGACCAGATTTTTAATTTCGCTGTTTCTCCACATCCAGAGCGGCCATCGCTCAATGTAGCCCATTGCTTCTTCGATTGATGATGGAGCGTTTTCTTTGTGTTTTATAAATTCGTTAATACGGGAAAGAGCCGGCCAGTCAGCTTCCACGGCAATAAAGCTGTACCCTTTATCCTGAATCAGCCGTTTGCTGAGTTCCGCTCTCCATTTGTAAAATGCATTCGTGCCATGTGTGGCTTCGCCCATGAGAACAAGGCGCTGTGATGAAATTTCGTCAATCAGGGAATCAAAATCATCAACGGTGGTAAACTCATTCGCATGTTTTTCAAGTATCTCTGATTGTGCAAAAATAGTATCGGTTTGAATAAGAATTATCAAAAAACAGAAAGGAATAAACAGGAAATAGTTTTTGGTAAAGATGTTATTAAGATTCATTCGGGAATATGTTTGATTCAAATAATTAACGGGTTGGGTGGTATTTTATTAACTTAAAGAACAATAGCGAATAATGAATAACATATTTGACGGCCTTTCTTATCTTGTCAGGTAATCGTTAAAAATTGATAAAAACCATTTCCTGTAAAATTATGCAAAGCCGCTCATTCTTTATTTTTTTCATCATATCTCTTTTTTTTCTGAATGGAAGTAATAGTGTATTTCCTGATCAAAATTCAGATCACAATAAGTCCTCTTTTGAAACATCCCTTATACAGGATAAAGCCGCTCACTGGATCTCAAATGACCGTTTACTCTGGGAGAGCCATGCAGATGCAGCCAGCTTTGAAATCCGGTATAGCCTAACGGCCTCTATTCGGGTAACAGAAGATGGGGTAACCGGCGGAACTATAATCAAAATGAGCCCCGATGCTGAACTGAACCCGGAGCAGGCAGATTCTTATCGCCATATTTCGCACTGGCCGACTTTTTCTGTTGAGACAAACCGGCAGGTGGTTTCAGAGGCCATAAAAGGACAGGTTGTAGCAATTTCTTACGATCATAATAATAAACCGGTTGCCGCCACGAATATTCAATTGCCTGGAGTGATTGATCACTTTTTTTCCTATCAGGGAGAACTCGGACTGATCTATTCAGATGACCGGATTCATTTGAAATTGTGGGCGCCCACCGCACAATCCGTTTTGCTTAAAATTTATGACACGGAAAAAAATGTAGCCGAGACTGTAAATCCGGTTAAATCTTTACCTGGAAATGGTGTCTGGGAATTTGAAATTGATAAAAACATGGACCGCTATTTTTATCGATTTTCGATACAGGTGTATCATACCGCCAATAACAAAGTGAATGAATATGAAGTTACCGATCCATGGGCGGTTAGTTTGTCGATGGATAGTAAATACAGCCAGTTTATTGACCTTGAAGGAGACGCCCGGCTGAAACCGGCAGATTGGGATGAAATTAAAAAAATACAGCCTAAACCTGTTGATATCACACTTTATGAAGCGCATATTCGTGATTTCAGTATCAATGATTTTTCGGTTCCCGGGGAATTGCGGGGTACTTATCTTGCATTCACCCTCAACGGAATAGGCGGGAAACCTCTTTCTGATGGTATGGCTCATCTGATCAGGCTTCGGGAATCCGGCCTTACCCATCTTCATTTACTTCCGGTTAACGACATAGCCACCATCATCGAAAATCCTGAAATCAGGGTGGACCTGGATGATCCGTTTAGCCGATTATGTGAGGTTCCGGATCACAATTACTATCAGGCAGACTGTGCAGCATTTGGAAACC
This sequence comes from Balneolaceae bacterium, assembly GCA_050329675.1. GTDB lineage: Bacteria > Bacteroidota > Rhodothermia > Balneolales > Balneolaceae > CAYVBJ01. The sequence goes on along the minus strand of JBHJOO010000254.1, from coordinate 6,130 downwards.
GGACTATACGTGAGGTTTTCAGGGAACTGGCAAATGAAAATCCGGTGAATACGGACATTCAGCGAATCAATCATCCGCCGGGATATTCCGGGCTGGCCGATCTGGATGGATTTAACTGGGGTTATGATCCTTTTCATTTCAATACCCCTCAGGGCAGTTATTCTACTCAGCCGGAAGGTGCACACCGGATTCTTGAATTCCGCCAGATGGTTAAAGCATTGTACGAAGCCGGTTTAAAACTGGTTGTAGATGTGGTTTATAATCATACAAATGCTGCCGGTTTGGGAGAGAAATCGGTTCTGGACAAAGTGGTTCCCGGGTATTATCACCGGCTGAATCCGGTAACCGGTGCTGTTGAAACATCGACCTGCTGCCAAAACACAGCCGCTGAACACGCCATGATGGAAAAGCTAATGATCGATTCCATGGTATTATGGGCGAAACAGTACAAAGTCGATTCCTTCCGTTTTGATCTGATGGGGCATCATCCAAAAAGTGTTATGGAAAACATCCAGGATGCACTTGCCGGGCTGACACTCGAAAAAGATGGAGTGGATGGAGCTAATATCTACATATATGGTGAGGGATGGGATTTCGGAGAAGTGGCTGGAAACCGGATTTTTGAACAGGCAACCCAATTTAATATGGGCGGAACCGGTATCGGTAATTTTAATGACCGGATCAGAGATGCCATAAGAGGCGGAAACTTTACAAACAGCGGCAGGCATCAGGGATTTTCAAGCGGTATGTATCTTTTTCCAAATGAAGAGGCGGATGCTGATGACGCAGCCCGGCAGGCACTTCTTGAGTTTGCCGACAGGATTCGTGTTGGGATGGCTGGCAACCTGAGTACCTATGAGTATATGAATCGCAATGGTGACGTTGTTCGTGGCGGCAACGAAGGTATCGGCTATACACTGATGCCGCAGGAATCCGTAAATTATATCGACAAACACGATAATGAAACCCTGTGGGATAATACACAAACCAAGCTTCCGTACGATATGGGTATGGACGGCCGGATCCGGGTTCATATGCTGAGTAATGCGTTTATTAACTATGGCCAGGGTGTTCCTTTTTACCAGTTGGGTACGGATATTCTCAGGTCGAAATCACTCGACAGAAACAGTTATGATTCCGGCGACTGGTTCAATGCGGTTGATTTCAGTTTGAATACTACGAACTGGGCAATTGGCCTGCCCCGTGCTGATGAAAATGAAGAACGATGGGATCAAATCAGCCGGTTTTTAACCAATCCGAATATTCAAATGGAAAAAGAGAAACTGGAACAGGTTCATGAATTGTTCAGAGAGCAGCTCTTGGTAAGATATAGCTCTCCGTTGTTCCGGCTCGAAACGGCCGAACAGATTCACACAAGAGTAGCATTCCACAATACAGGCCCCGATCAGGTTCCCGGAATTATTGCAATGACAATTTCTGATGGTGTTTGTGCAGGTGAGAATCTCGATCCCGAATTGGATGGCATCCTGGTACTGTTTAATGCAGATATAAAGGAGCAGCACTTTGATGCAGGGCTGACAGACATGACCCTGCACCCCATTCACAAAAACAGTGTTGATGATAAAGTTCAAAAAACCCGTACAGATAATAGTGTATTTACAATACCGGCACTTACTGCTGCAGTCTTTGTTAAAACCCAAAACGGACCGCAGGGTGAATTTCCCTGTAATGATATGATGGGATTGGTCAAAGATCCCGGTGCTGTACTATATTTTCAAAAACCGGCTTCATGGAGCGGTAATGTTTTTCTCTATACATTAAATCCGGAGCACTACGGCAGTATGCCCGGTGCAGAAATGACCGAAATGAAAAATGACTGGTACTTTACACAATTACCCGATGATGTAAATGATGTAACTGTCATATTTAGTGATGAATCAGGAACTCAAACGGGGGAGCTCTTTCGGTCGGGAAGCGGGTGTTATGATATAGAGTCGGATAGCTGGAAAAATATATCTGAATGCGGACTGCCCGGAATTGAAGTTGTTTTCAAAAAACCTCAGAACTGGGATGAGAAAATCCATGTTTACACCTTCAGCCCCGAGCGTAACGGAAGCTGGCCCGGTGAACCGATGCAAAAAATTGAAAATGGCTGGTATCGTTTCTCTTTCAGTGAAGGTGTACACGCGACCAACATTATTTTTAATGATGCCTCCGGTAATCAAACAGCCGATCTCTACCGGGAAGGCAGCGGATGTTTTGTTAATGGAGCCTGGATGGAGAGCTGTGAGTTTCTCGAACGATATTGAATTACAGAGATTGCTTCGTAAAACAGAAAGTCGCATTTTGTCAAAAATTGTTTGTTGAGCAAATGCAACTCCGCGCAACAATCAGGGAGGGAGATCCCTCCGCTCACCCGACAGAAAAACGCCCCGACCTATTTGGTGCGTGACAGGCTGTCGGGTTCGGTCGGGATGACAGGGCAGATTGGGTGTGGTGCGCGGCGTTTCAGTCACTGACTAAAACCAAACCCCTCCCACGCCGCGACCAAGTAGAAGTTTACGATGGCGGCGTATCGCCATATTTGGGATAGCAATGCGTTGGATACGCCGCCAATGAATAAAGCGAAGCCTGTCATTCCGACCGGATCCCGACAGTAAATGATTATGCAATGAGCAAGGTATTTACACTGTCGGGAGGAGTGGAGGAATCTCCTCGTTCACAGCTTGATTTAGGAAAAACCTACACAGGAACCATCAATATCCCGGACCGTACCCACCTACAGCCAAGCCAATCCAGGAATGACTCATGCCTTTGAAATAACTCCTGAATTACTCAACCAAACCGAAACGAAATACCCCGGTACAAATCTGATGCAACTACAAAATCGCGACTTGAACTTTTAGGTTAAGTCAGGAGTTCTGATTTTATATCTCTTTCTCTATCCATTCCCGGATCAGGGCAACCCCTTTTGCATCAATGACTGTACGGCCGAGTTCGGGCATCATAATTCCCGGTTCTGCAGATTCCATTCGATAAAGCAAAATGGATTCGTCTGGTTTCCCCGGAACAAGCGAAAAAGATTTTCCACCGGATCCTCTTCCTGCAGCTACAGGAGGTTTCATAATCCCGAGCGAGGTGGGATTATCTTCATGAATATGAAGAAACAGCCCGGATGTATTTGCCGGCCCGCGAGGATTATGACAATGCCCGCAATTAATATCAAGATAGGCACGGGCTCTCATGTCAAGTGTCCCTGATTCCGGATCACGATAATCAGCAATGCGGGGTATAGATTTGGAATCAGGGACGTCTTTTAAATATCCTTCCTGTTCCCATTTTTTAAGCTGATTCTGTGGCCCGTCATGATATAGAAAGTTCTTGTTCAGATGACGCGCCGCAGGGCCTATCGGAATCATTTTACCCTGTTGCACGTGACAGGATCTGCATTGATTCGTGTTGGGTATGATATAGTTTATATTAACAGAATCACCCATCCTGTTTATAAAGCTAACCTTCGCTTCACCCCCCGCATGCTGAAGCCGGGCCCCGGTTTGTTTTTGATTCCATATGTATGGCAGTGCTTTCCAGCCAGTGGAACTGTGATAAAGCAACCTTGTTTCAATAATTTTACGCGGTCCCTTTTTAATTCGAAAGTCATCTGGAAAATAAAAATTCTTGATTAATACAGTACCCACCGGCAGATCAAAAACTGTAGAATCGTTATATACTCCGGATTTTCCTTCAGGCATCCAAATGAAACGTGCTTTCTCTGAATAGTCGGAAAAGAGAGGAGAATTTAAGTCATACGGAAGAACCCGGTCATTAGGAATGAGATCAGCCATATTACCTTTAAAAAAATGATAATCGGAAAGGTGCATAAGAGGCTCTCTATCCGGATTGAATTGTACTGGCTTGTCGGAAAAGCCACATCCTGCAAAGAGAATGGCTGTAATACCAATTGTTATATATTTCAAACACTTTTTCATTCTTAATTTTGTGTCTGCAAAAAAAGCTCATCCGGGCAGCGGTATGGTTCAGGGTCAAAAGAAATATCTGTGAAATCAGATGGGGCATTGATATTGGCAAACGCAGCTTGTCCATTATCCCCGATACATATTCGTTTTTCCGCAGATATGGATCCATCGGGCTGCAGGTGCTCCGAATTTACAACACCATCGTGTATTATATCGGGTATATCCGGGCCAAACAGTGAAGCAAAAAGTTTTCCAATCGGTCTTGTGGTGTCGGGCATTGCCGGAGAACGGCTGAACTGATTGTTGTAAATGTATATGGAAGATGGAAACGGACTGTATTCCGGATCGGTAAAATCGAGTTGTGTTATTAAATAACTCGTTATTGCAGCATTTACTGTTTTGTGTCCGGCTATTTCATTATCATGCACATGCACCAGGTCTGTTGCCATTACCAGAAGGCCCGTACCGGCAGGTACCATTCCTACAATATTTCCTTCGGGGGCAAAATTTCGATAATTGTTATTCAGAATATGGTTTTCATATATACGGATATCACGTCCGTTTTTTACCGTCAATTCCGGCAGGTCAAAAACCAGAATTCCACCGGTATTGTCCCGGGCTTCGTTCGCATAAACTTCAGCTCGAATACAATTTTCAATTTCAATTCCTGCAACATTATTAAAAACCGTATTATGCCGAACGATCACATCCTCCGATTGGCCAACATATATCCCTGCATCAGAGGCACCGCTTACTTCGGAGTACTCAACGAGAACATTTTTGGAGCCTACCGGATATAGACCATAGGCTCCATTCGATTCAGATGGCTCACCCGTCCAGCTCACATGAACATTCCGGATCGTTACACCGTCGGAATCGGTTATTTTAAGGGCATCTCCTTTTGTGTCAATAATAGCCAGGTCTTCAACGGTTATTCCATTTGCTGTAATCAACAAACCTTCTGCGCCTTCAATCTGCTCTGCAAATGAGAGAATCGTCTGCTCCTTACCCATTCCTCTGATTGTCACATTGTCAATATCAACCAGGGAGAGAGGCCGCGTCAAATGATAAGTCCGGGCTTCAAGCAGCAAGATATCTCCCGGCTGAGCAGTTATCAACTTTTCCTGCAGAATCTGGTAATCGTTTTTAGCATCACGTTCATCACAACCAGTTTTGAATAAGAGCAGGAAAAATATCAAAAAATAGATGAGATTTCTGTTAATCATGCTTTGACATAATTTAATGAGTAAAGCAGAAAGTAGTAATTATACATAATTGATGATACAAATCCAGTTGAACAAGATGAATTGAGATACTTTCAATTCAAAATAACTGATACACCGCCGCGACGGGGATCACCAAAACCTGAATAACCGGCGGGGGAATGGCAAACTGCGTTTATCCCGCCAAAAAACAAGCTTTTATTCTTCCATATTTTATGATTGGGATATCGTTTTAGAAGTGATGATAATTCCGCATCACTAAAACCATTTTCGATATTCAATAGTCCGTCCTCATAGTGAATTCTGGGAGAGTTAATAGCCTGGTCAAGAGGCATTCTGAAATCAATCAGATTCACCAATAACTGTAACAGCGCTGTGCGTATTCGTTTTGAACCGCCTGATCCAAAAACTATACTTGTGCCATTTTTTAATTTCAGAATTCCCGGCGCCATCATGGAAGTCATTCTTTGATCTGGCAGCCATTTATGAAAACCACGCGGATGTAAATCCTCTTCTCCAAGCATGTTATTCAGCATAACACCGGTTCCGGGAATGATTAATCCACTGCCTTCACCATTGCTGGTTGTAAGGGCTGCCATATTTCCCTTGCTATCGATGATACTGATGTGTGTTGTACCCCGGTTAAATTCTGCTTTGCTTTTAATTTCTTTTAAATATAAATCAAGGTACTCGGGATTGAGTATTTTTTCTTTTAGATCGGAATCAGGTCTCTCATCATAGATATCGATTCTGGCTTTCTCTGTATACTTATGTATATGTGATAGCAGGTTTAAATAAAGGGATGACCCAAATTGATATTGACCTAAATTTACAGGTTCCAGCAGCTTTAGTGCAAAAGCTATGAGCAAGCCTCCTGAAGCGGGCGGCGGATTCATCAGGATAGATGAGTTGCGATAGGACACCTGAAGTGGCTCACGTTTATATACCTGATACTTTTTGAAATCTCCG
>JBHJOO010000010.1:0-9021 GCA_050329675.1 Balneolaceae bacterium | reverse complement strand
TAAAGATTTTTTCGTGATTCCCGATCTTGGTACCGAAACCTCGGTTATTGAAGAAGAAATAGAAGAGCTTAAAAAAGTAAATGTAGAAGAGATTCGCAATAACGATGAATTCAGTGATGAGTATAAAGAGAAAAAAATTGAAGAAGCTGAAACAGAGGTAAAACGGGAGAGAGAAAAACGGTTTAATGAATTACACAGGTTATTTGCTGAACGAAGCGACCGTATACATACTGTAAACCAGCTTTTAAAAGCCTATACCCTTTTTGAACGTGAAGATGAATACATTGTTCAGGATGGTAAAGTTCAAATCGTGGATGAACACACAGGCCGTGTTCTCTCGGGGAGAAGATATTCGGATGGGCTTCATCAGGCAATAGAAGCAAAGGAAGAAGTGAAGGTTGAAGCTGCAACGCAAACCTATGCAACCATTACGCTTCAAAACTTTTTCAGGATGTACCACAAACTGGCAGGGATGACGGGTACCGCCGCCACAGAAGAGGGTGAATTTAATGAGATTTACAATCTCGATGTTGTCGTAATCCCTACCAACAGGCCGATCATACGAGATGACAAGGAAGACCTGATTTTTCGAACCAAACGTGAAAAGTATAAAGCCACTATACAACGTATTCAGGAGTATCACGAAAAAGGACAGCCGGTGTTGGTTGGTACTACCAGTGTTGATGTTTCCGAAACCGTTAGCCGGATGCTGAAGCGCGCCAAAATTCCTCATAATGTATTGAATGCCAAGCAACATGCCAGTGAAAGTGAAATTGTAGCACAAGCCGGCCGGCCCGGTGCCGTTACCGTGGCTACCAATATGGCAGGGCGTGGTACCGACATTAAAATAACTCCGGAAGTAAAAGAAAAAGGCGGTCTGGCCATTCTTGGAACCGAACGCCACGAGAGCAGGCGAATTGACCTTCAGCTTCGCGGGCGCTCCGGCCGGCAGGGAGATCCCGGAGAATCACAATTTTTTGTTTCTCTTGAAGATGAATTGATGGCGTTATTTGGCGGTTCCGATCGTATTTCCAACATCATGGATAAACTCAATTTCGATGAAGGTGAAGTGATTCAGCATCCATGGGTAACCAAATCGCTGGAACGGGCTCAGAAAAAAGTAGAGCAAAATAACTTCAGCATCAGAAAACGTCAGCTTGAATATGATGATGTTTTGAATAATCAAAGAAAAGTAGTTTACTCGAGGCGAAAACACGCTCTGCTGGGTGATCAGCTGCAGAGTGATATTTTCGATATGCTCGAAGACCTGATTGAAAATATAGTTTATGAATACTATCCGGAGGGAGAATACGAGCAGCTGCGTGATGATATTTTGCGACATCTTGCTGTTGATATTGAAATCGACAGGGATAAATGGGGTGCACTTGGGGAGGATGGGCTCATTGATCATATCATTGAACGGGCTTATGAGGTTTACAGGCAAAAAGAACGGCTCATTGCCGAACCTCTCTACAGGGTAGTAAAACAGATTGACAGTTCGGATTCGGAAAATAAACCAAACAAAATTCAGGTCATTTTTACAGATGGCATACGCCGGATGCGCGTTGTTGTCGAAGTTGATAAAGCATTGAAAAATGAGGGGCGTGAGATAGCCCGTGCACTCGAACGATCTGCCATACTATCTACCATTGATGAAAAGTGGATGGAACACCTGAGAGAACTCGATACGGTAAAAGAGGGTATCGGGCTGCGGTCATTCGGACAGAAAGATCCCCTGCTTGAATACACACGGGAAGCTTTTGAGATGTTCAAAACCCTGATTGATGAAATTAACCGTGAAACAATTTCATTGATCTGGAAAGCCGTACCAGAAGTTCAAGCCGATCCTTCACGGCTGCAGCAGGCTCAAAAAACCAAATCCAGATTTGATATCAACAGCGCCAAAACACAACATGCAGATTCCACAAATATGGGTTTCAGGGGAAGCCCTGAAGCACAGGAAAAAGCCAGGCAGCAGCAAGCTGACGCTGCAAGGGGAGATTCAAAGCCTCAACCGGTCGTCGTTGCCGATGAACCGGGCCGTAATGACTATGTGAAGGTACAGAATATGGGAAGTGGTGAGGTAAAAGAAATAAAGTGGAAGTATGCAAAAAAAATGGTAGATGAAGAAGGCTGGATTCTTGTTGATAAATGACAATTTATGTCAACCTATTTTAGGCACTTACAGTTATCCTGATGCCTGGTATGAGTGGCTTCATATTGAACAACTTCTGAACAAGACATTATAAGCTGGCGAAGCAGCATGTTTTATGATTGTGTAAGGCCATTGCTAAGCCCAAAGCCGATTGCACAGAAATTCCGGACAAACAGGCCGGCTCATTTGGCCGTAAGAAAAGAAGACTTCAATCAGGAAATAACCAGGATGAAACAACGCATTACAAGCGATGCGTAACGTTTAGCCATCTTAAACCCCGAAAGTTTAAATAAAATCTTTCTTAAAACCCGAAAGATTAATACTTTCCAAATAAAAAGGATCTTAATGCCCACTTTTTTAGAATCCTTACCGGAAGTATTTGTTTCAAACACTGAGATTTCTGCCCGGGTATCTCAGGCGGTATCCGATGGAAAGCTTAAAAAGCTTGGCTCCAGGTTGTATACGAAAAACTTTGTGGATGATCCTGAAGTGATCGTTAAACGCAACTGGTATCATCTGCTAAAGGAATATTATCCGGATGCATTGATTGCGGACCGGACTGCTCTTGAGAACCGTCCCGCAGAGGATGGTTCGGTTTTTATTATATCCGGCAAAAAGAGAAATACCGTGCTGCCCGGTTTGATCTTTAACCCGCGTAAAGGTCACGGGCCATTGGAGAGTGACCTGCTATTTATTAATGATCTTCGCATCACCTCTGAACCACGGGCTCTGATTGAAAACATGCGGCCATCGCGTGCAAGAATGGGATCTGTCAGCCGGACACTCTCTCAGGAAGAGATGGAAGAGAGATTGGATAAGCTCTTTCGGTTAAAGGGTGATGTTTATGTGAATCAGATCAGGGACAAAGCCAGAAAGATTGCCCAAAAACTCGATATGATGGAGGAGTTTCGGAAACTGGATGACCTGATTGGCAGCTTGCAGGGCACAAGGAAAACAGAATTAAAGTCGAACGTTGCGAAAGCCCGAAAAAGTGAAGAGCCATATGATCCTGATCGGGTAACCCTCTTTCTTAAACTGTTTGAGGATCTAAAAAAAGCAGCCCCCGATTCCAGATCAGTCCAGAATCTTTCCCAGGAGGAACGGACAAACCTCTCTTTCTTTGAAGCGTACTTTTCCAATTTTATTGAGGGTACGGAATTTGAAGTCAGTGAGGCCGCTGATATCGTTTTCCGGAATACCATCCCAGGTGAACGGCCCGATGATGCACATGATGTGCTGGGCACATACAGAATTGTGTCCAGCTATTATGAAATGAGCCAGGTACCGGCTGGTTTTGATGATTTTATTGCGAAACTGAAATACCGTCATGCCGAAATTATGGCTGCAAGAAAGGAGATGAATCCCGGACAATTTAAAACCAGGATAAATGTGGCCGGAAGCACTCAGTTTGTTCATCCGGATCTTGTAAAAGGGACACTGCGAAAGGGATTTGAAATCTACAGGGCGCTGGAATTCTCATTCCACAAAGCGGTGTATATGATGTTTCTGGTGAGTGAAGTGCATCCCTTCGCAGACGGGAATGGCCGGCTGGCCCGGGTTATGATGAATGCTGAGCTTGTTGCGGTAACGGAACAGAAGATCATCATTCCGATTGTGTATAGAAACAACTATGTCGCAGCTTTAAAAACACTCACAAACGACGGCCGCTCCACCCCTTTGATACGGACTCTCGATTTTGCTCAAAAATTTACACACTTGATTGATTGGAGTGATTACGACCGTGCAAGAGACCAGCTGGAAGCATGCAATGCCTTTCAGGATCCGAACGTAGCTGACAGGGAAGGGATTCGTTTAAGGCTGCCGGAGTAATTACATTCGTGTGATTGAGAGGATGGTACAAGATCGAATCCGAGCAAAGGTTTATTATGCCTTTGGGCGATGAAGAGAAAAAAATCTCTGCCCATATAGAATCTGATTTTCCATTTGCGGATGAACTTCATTTCCGGCCATGGCTTGGGGAAAGAGACCGGATCATGAAAGAGATATTTGAGATTACAACCGTAAACCTGAGCATTTTGATGCGGTACGCTTCCCGCAGAAACCGGAAGTCGTTATTTAAAGAGTACATTCCGGAAATTGTCCAAGAATGGCCTGCGATCCAAAAATTATCATTTCCTGATCACCCGATACCGTGCAGGCTGCCCGAATTGCATGTTCCAGTTGTTGTCTGTTCATGATTTTCTGAGATTCTCTTTTAGTTGCTCAAATTTTTTCTGCTCATTTTCAGTAAGTGCCCTGCGGAACGGCAGTGATTGCCGCAGCCGTACTGCTCTTTCTGAATCCGACTCCATAAACTTTTTCAATCTCTGACAGGAGCTATTTTCAAGAAGATTTTTCCACTCCATCAGTTCCATCTTCTCTCCGGCAGACGTATTTTCAATTTCTTTATTAAGTAATGAAATGGCCCTCGGTATAATTTCCGGATTCGATTTGAGCAGCTCTGTCCATATTTTTGATTCCGCCTTCGATCTTTCATCCAGATCTTTGTGACTTTTCATCGAATTGGATGCACCTTTCCGTGGATTCAGATAATCTTTTGGATCTATACCCCACAAATGAATAATCCCTTCATTTGTAAGAGAGGGTCTTGTTTCCAGATCCGCGTCTGTTACGCCTCTGATATCAATGGTTACATCAAACCTCGATTCCACTCTGTTTTGAATCAGTTTTTCACGGAGTTGACCGGTTAAAGAGTCGATTGTTTTCAGTTTTCCTAACAGCGCTATTTGAACCGGATCACCATACTCATCTTCACCCCGCGCGGCCTTACCAAATATCCTTGCTGATTCAGGCTGCTTCTCAAGTGTACGCAGTTCTGAACGCAACGTCTCCACCAACTCTTCATAACGTTGGGTTTCCATGTTAAACAGACTTACCAACTCCCTGTAAAGCGGATAATCTTCCCGTACTGTGACCAGCTGTTGTCTGCCAGACCCGGTATAAGTTACAACTCCTGTTTCCACCAATCTTTTTGTGATGTCATAAACCCCCTGCCTCGACAGATCAGTTCGTTCCAGCAGTTCAGAATGGCTTACAGGGTGGTTTGATCTGAATAATACACGGAGTACAATTACATGCCCTTTCGAACCAAGAATGGCGGTAAGCGGGTACTTTAATGCGCTATGTTGATTTCCGGAATTCTTCATGACGATTCACTTATTTAATCAATCGAATTCATAATATATCAATATTAGTTGATAAGTGTCAATATCACTTGATATTTATCAATAATACTTGATTATTTTTTAACCTCACTGAATCGGCTATTTCGGTGTTAGAGTGCCAGTCATTTCGGGCCATATAGTACCACTTTCCAGATGATAATTTGCCGTTTTAGAGACTTTATTACCGTACCTAAAATTCGATATTCCTAAAGTGCCGTTGAACTTCCCTTACACTTTTTGGTGGATAAATTTTTTTTTGAATTGGTTTATTGAACTCACATTCCTGGAAATGTGATTGGCTAAAAACAGACACATTTTTTGCGAAGTTTATTGAAACGGGGTAGATTCATCATAAAGATGTTAGTTGTTTTTTCTCAAGAATCTTAGGCATTCAATGTTAAAAAAAAATACCACTGTTATATTTTCAATTCTTCTTTTGATAAGTTTTCGTTCTTACGGTCAAACAATTCATAAAAATGACATTTATGATTTTACGGCAATTTTAATAACTACTCCCCATCAACAACCTGAAAAATGGCCTGACGGTAAAGACTTTGAAAAATATGTTAGCCTAAGAGATTCATTTTATCTCCATACTACGACTCCAAACCCATCTTCAGAGATTTTTTTTCAACCTTTTCCAAACTGGCATGATAGTATATCTATTAAAACAACCGTTTTTGTGCCACCTCATACCCAAAAAGGATTTCAATTAGATATACCGGAAAAAGAATGGCGTCTAATCATGTTGAATAATGGAGGATATGAATCAAGTACCAATTATTTTGATGGTGGCACAAGGAGGTTGCTATTGCATGAATTTTTAGATGAGAGAACTCTTTTAGTTATTATGAATACATTTAATCTGACACGAAAAGAAGGTGTCCATAATAGAGGCTTCACATATACTTATTATGATTATGAATTAAATGATATAAAATCAGAATTAATCAACTTAGAGGAACAATTAAAGATCGTTAACAACTAACCAGTGTTTCCTGCGGACTGGTTTAGATTTCTTGCCAAACATTCGGGCTGATTACCCGGCCGCAGAAACACCAAACCGTTATCATGAATCGATTTTCTTCCATTGCCTGTATGAAATAACAAACAGAGTGATAAAAGTAAGCGGCAAAGCAAAATAGATCATTGCGTCCTCAAAATAAGAAAGTGTCGCCGCCCCGGTTGTATAAAAGTAAAGAAAAAGCATATATGTAAAGTAGCAGGCCAGAAAATAAAACCCTTCCCACCGGCTGATTTTAAAGCCGGAAAAAAAGATAGGGAGGCAGGCTACAAATACAACCAGCATCACCGGAATATCAAAAAAAAGTGATTGTTCTTCGATAATGATACTGGCCGGGAAGAATAATCCGGTTATGCCAATTACGGCCACAATATTTAAAATATTACTGCCAAGAATATTACCCACTACCAAATCAGGCTCCCTTCTGAGTATAGCGGCCACGGCTGCAGCAATTTCGGGCAGAGAAGTGCCAACCGCCACAATGGTAAGGCCTATGACAAGGTCGCTTATCCCAAAAAAGCCGGCCATTGAAACGGCACTGTCAACCATAAGGTTTGCCCCGTAAATAAGCATAATCAGGCCTAATATAAGCAAGAATGCCTCCGTGAACGGTTTGATCTTTTTCTTCTTTTTTTGGCTGTGTATCATAGAATATCTCGCCTCTCTTGCAAGGAAAAACAGATAAAGTATCAGAACCACTAATAGAAGGATGGCATCGAAAAACGAGATTATCCCGTTATAGGAAAGGCCAAGCATGAGCAAGCCGCAAAATATCATTACCGGGACATCAATTCTGATAATATCGCTTTTTACTTTAACGGGAAGTATTACCGCACTAATTCCAAGTATCAATAAAATGTTGGCGATGTTGCTTCCAACAACATTGCCCACCAGAATCCCGTGCGAACCTGCATAAGCCGACTGCAGGCTGATGGCAAGCTCCGGAGCGCTTGTGCCAAATGCGATAACCGTTAACCCCACAATCAATTTGGGAATCCCAAGTGCTTCTGCAATTGAAGAAGCACTTCTGACAAGAAAGTCAGCCCCGAAAACAAGCAGCAACAGCCCGGCGATAAATAGTGAGATAGTGAGAATCAAATCAATATTTTCGGTTTAAATAGTTATTTTACTGCATTACATACCTGCTTAGTGAATGTAATCATAAACAGACGGAATGAAATAGCATAAATGAATTTTAACTTCTTATTTTTCGCGATATCACTTCTGTTGTTTTTAAGTTCATGTATTCCTTTACCAGAAGCAGATTATTACAGTGTTGGCGGTGTGATCTCAATTGAAGCCGAATCACACAAAGAATATAATAACTGGTATACATCGCATTATTACACAAGCATTGGCATGACATCTGCCGATACTTCTGTTTCAGCTGCAACCACGCTTGATTACCGTTTTTATGTTACCGAACCCGGTGAATACGCAATTTGGCTGCTGAGCCGGAAATACAGTACTGAACCGGATGAAAATTTTCTGGAATTAGCCCTTTTTGATGATGACAATGTGGAAATCAGCCGGTCAAAAGTTCAACTGCCCTCATCGAATGCACTCGTTTGGGTTCATGATTCATTTGATGACAATCGTCCGGCAACCGTCAATTTTCCCAATCGCGGATTTTATGAAATCAGAATAGAAAGCTTTGGTAAACCCGGTTACAGGCTGGTTAAAATTCATCTTACGTTCGATAATGAGATTCAGCCGGAAGGGCTCGGCCTTCCTGAAACATCCGACCCCTATGCTGATCCCGTTGAGATGAAGCGAAACAGAGTCATTCATCTGCCGCCGGCGTGGGCATTTGGCGTGATCTATGGTGGTTATACCAATCAGGAAGAAACGATCGAAAGAGTAAACCGGCTCTATCAAAACGGTTACCCGGCAGATGCTTATTGGATTGACTCCTTGTTTTTGAGCTATCAGAATAACGGCACAGCAGCAAATGAAAATAACCATTTAAAGGAAGATACGTTCGCCTTTCCCGGTTTAAATAAAATGTGGGATTATCTGGAAGAACGGAATATTAAATCCGGTATCCGGGTGTCAAATTCTGTGGTAAGGGTTGGAAATGAAGATGATGTAGCGGATTTTAAATCAGGTATAAAACCTTTCTTTGAGAAAGGGCTTGATTTTCTGAACCCGGATCCTTTTTCGGATATCTCTTTTACCCAAGCTGCTTTTGAAGCAACTCAGGAATTTACCGGAATACAGAACAGGCGTGGCTTTGCCTTGTCGCATATTCATAATATTTATGATAAACGCTTTTTGCAATACCCTGTAAACTGGTCCGGATATTCCAAAATTGCCTGGACTCAGCCGGATTATCCTGATTTCAGCAGCTTCGCGATGGGCGGATTCAAAGAAAATATTGAAATGGCCGCAAATCCACGGCTAACTACCTATGAAGTTCCGTTTCTATCTCATGATATGGGTGGATACAATGTCTTTGATGGCCCGGGGATTTCAGATGAACTTTATATCCGGTGGACACAGTTTGCAGCTTTCAACACCCTGATGCATGTGTTTTCATCAGCGGATAACCCAACAGCCAATATGCCATGGAATTTTTCTGAAACAGCACAGCAAAATTTTAAAGCCTACACAATATTGCGCAACCGACTGTTCCCTTATATCTATACACATGCTCA
>JBHJOO010000480.1:0-2214 GCA_050329675.1 Balneolaceae bacterium | reverse complement strand
TGGCAATGGGTAATCTTCTTTTGAGGTCAGAAGAGAGTGAAATGTAGAGTGAATCCCACTTCCCCACCTGTATCTGCGACAAAACATACATCTAACCAGGAGGATAGTGCAGGAAGCATTGAACCTGGGGCAACATCACGATCAAGTCTTTTTGGTTTCACGCAAAGCTCGCGAATATTGGCGCGAAGCACGCTGAGAGAAGACAGTGAATTGATTTGTCAAAAGCCGGAGAGTTTTTCTGGATGCCATCTTCTCTCTTTTCACTTTTTTTGCTAACTTGAAACTTTCAAGCGACAATTCATCTGTGACTGAACACTAACAAATGCAAAATATTATAAGAATGAGCATTCGCCCGAAACGATATAATAATTGTTTAAACTTTGTGTTGTAAAGTATTGTGGTTAAATTGTGAAATTCATTGATTTAAATCATGAGGTCATTTCTCGAATCATATAAAGCATATGCCGGATATCTGCTAAAGATATTCATGCTTTTTTATTTGCTTTTTTCATTTGGAATTGAGCTGTTTCATACCCATTCCATAGAACCAATTAAAGCTGACAACCCAGAAAAGCCACTAAACTTCGGCGTTGATTGTGTTATCTGTTTTTACTCTATATCCGATTTACCTGAAAAAGAGGGTTCAGGTTTTAAGTTGATACCGGCAACTGATATCATTTTTCCGGATAACCCTTACTTACCTTTTTTTAATTTCAATTCAATTCAGCTTGTTCGCGGCCCCCCTCATATAGCTTAATCTGGATTTTATCTCTTTACAACCTATTGTCGTGTCGACATTAATTGTACGATTTCGGGATGTCCCGGTCGACATATTACAGATGACACTACTCGATTGACAGGATAAATAAATACCATATTCTGTATTTGATGTAGAGTAAAATCCTATCATCACCATTTAAATCGAATTCAATAAATTGTTGAAATTTGGAATATTGTATTCATTTTGAATTGAAAATTTTTAAAAAAACGAAAACCATGTTTAAATATCTATTTGTATATCTTATTTTTGCTCTCCTTACATTCAATGCTGAGGCTCAACATACGGTTGAAGGCAAGGTGATTGACGATGAAACCGGCCATGAAATGGTATCAGCTACCATTCAAATTTTGGAAATCAATCGTATTACAGTAACGAACCGGAACGGACTGTTTACGTTTAAAAATGTTCCGGAAGGAACTTATACCATCAGGGTCTCTTTTGTAGGGCACAAAACTGTGCAAAGAACTGTAAACGTTCCCGGTGATGTTACAGAGGTGATGCAATTTGTGCTCGAAGAACAACCCTTTGAGCCGGAAGAGATTATCGTAACTGCATCACCCATTCAAACAACCATTCAGTATCAGCCTGCCCAGGCCTTACATTCTCTGGATTTACAGCGGAAAGGTGCATCTTCTATTGGAGAAATGCTGGATGGGGAGCCGGGTGTTTCCATGCGGTATTTTGGCCCGGCTACCAGCCGCCCCGTCATCAGAGGATTTGATGGCGAGCGTGTACTTGTATTAAATAACGGTGAGAGAATGGGAGATCTTGCTGAAACTTCTGCTGATCATGGAATTGCTATAGAACCACTTTCTACCGACCGTGTTGAAATAGTGAGAGGGCCAGCTACCATGTTGTATGGAACCAATGCACTGGGTGGTGTTGTCAATATATTCTCTAATGAAATACCCCGAAGATGGGCACCAGGTTTATCAGGAAATTTGTCGCTGCAAGCTCTCTCCATGAATGCTTCCGGTGCAGGCCTTGCTAATGTTACATATGGAATGGATGACTGGGCATTTACAGGCAGATTTTCTTACAGAGAAGCAGGCAGTGTACGAACTCCTGCACAAAGAATTCCCAGTACTTTTATAGAAAATCTGACTGCCGGTTTTGGCGCGGGTTTTAATAAAGGAAATATAAAAGGAGGGGCTTCATTTAATTTTACGGACCAGACCTATGGAATACCGGAAGAACTGGATGATCCGGATGAAGAAATTGAAGTTCAATTAAACAGAGAAAATATCCAGGCCTACCTCGAATGGAATAATGATGGTTTCATCCGAAATATCGAATGGCGTTTCTCAGGAACCCGTTTCAATCAGAAAGAGGTTGAATTTGAGTTTGAAGACGGGGTTCTGGATGATATTGAACTCGGGCTTGATTTTCGTCAGCATAATGTAAGTTCAACAGTAACCTTTAAACACAAGCCT
>JBHJOO010000498.1:0-6322 GCA_050329675.1 Balneolaceae bacterium | reverse complement strand
CAGCTCGTTGATGGTGTTACCGAGATAGGTATTGTTTGTTTGTATGAGCAGATAGAGAAAAAAACCGGTAATTAGAACAAAAAACCAGCCTTTATAGGTTTGAGCCCGTGTAAGAAAATATGGATCGTTACTGATATTTAGAATCAGTTGGTCTGAAAACATAATCCAAAAACCACCAAAAACAAGATAAGCAATGGTTATTGCAGGCGGGCTTCCATAAAGAATGCTTTTGAGTTTATCCATTTGTTAAACCGGTTTATTTATGAAAACCTATCTAACTGAATTATAAATATTTCAATCTAAGAAAAAGAAGCGGTAAAATCTGCAAGGATTTGTTAAGGCTTGTCCGGTTTTATCAGGAATTTGAATCTTTATTCTGAGATTCAGGTAGTTGCACAGGATGATTGATTCCAGCCGTTTTTTCTACTTCAATAATAAAAGCGATTCCATTACCCGGTTCATTCAGATTCACAGCTTTCACGATCGCCTCCAGTACAGTTTCGGTGATTTCTTTGGGAACCAAAGTTAGTACGATATCCTTTTCCGGTTCAATAGAGAAGGAAAAAAGTTTAGCTTTTTCATGAATTCCGGAACCTCTCCCGTTAATAATTGTCCCTCCTTCTGCCCCGGCACTTCTTGAAGCATCAATCACAGTACCACAGTGCCCTTTGTTAATTATCGATACAATAAGATTAAAGTCTACTTTTTGTTCCATGAGTAAGAGTAATTTGTAACATTTAAAAATCTTTATCAAGCAAGTGTGCAATTCCGGTAATACTTTTACTATTAACAATAAAAGCAATTCCGGTACCAGGCTTGTCGAGCCTGACGGCTGCCTTTACTTTTGATAATACTTTATCCGTTAATTCATTTGTAGCCAGGCATAAAATAATATCTTTCTCTGGTTCAATATTTACGCCAAAAATAGTTCCGGTATCATGAGTTCCGGTGCCCTTTCCCTGTATAATAGTACCACCTTCTGCACCGGCTTTTTTACATGCCTGAATCACACGTCTGGATAGCCCTTTCTTTACAATAATTACAATAAGTTTAAACTGATCTCCAACCTTTTCAATCATCTGATTTTGATTCTTTTATTTTGTACAAGAGGCCTAAAATTAATACGGTTAAAATGGGAGCCAAAGCCACAAGTGCAATCATTCCAAAACCGTCAAGTAATGGATCACGGCCTTCAAGTGATTCTGAAAAACCCAGAGCGATTGCCAGTATAAAAGTAACGGTCATTGGCCCTGTTGCCACGCCGCCGGCATCGAATGCAATTGAAGTAAATGTTTCATTTGAAAATAAAATTATAACAAGAGCAAGGGCATACCCGGGACCAATAAAATACCATAACGGTATTCCATAAATAATTCTTGCCATAGCAAAAGCAATAGACAAGGCTACACCCGTAGATAGTGTATAGAGCATCAGTTTTTTAGGAATATATCCACCAGAAACTTTATCTACTTCATGATTTAAAACCTTGACAGCAGGTTCAGCAAATGTAGCCACAAAACCAAGCAAAAAACCGATGGGAATTAAAATCCAGGTATGTTTCCAATCACCGACTATATCACCGATTTCTCTTCCAACAGGCAGAAAACCAACATGAACGCCCTGCAGAAAAAGGGCCAGGCCAATAAAGGTTAAAAAAAGGCCAATAATTACGTCGCGGACTTTTTTTATCGGAAGATGCAGCATAAATACCTGGAAAAATCCAAAAAAAAGCAGCAGAGGGATGAGAGCCACTCCAACTTCTATTAGAATTAAATCAAATCCCTTAAAAATGTGAAGCTCAGGCATGATTATCCAAATAATATTCCAAGAATTAAGACTGCAAGAATAGGGCCAATAGATGCAAGTGCTACAAGCCCAAATCCGTCTGCAGATTTATCATTTCGAAGAACGGAAGCAACACCGACACCAAATGCAATAATAAATGGAACGGCCATGGGACCCGTTGTTACACCGCCGGCATCAAATGAGATAGGAATAAATTCGGGCGGTACCTGTGATGAAAGGGCCAAAATAAAAACAGCCAGATATCCTCCAAATAGTATCCATTTGATAGATATTTTTAAAATGATGCGAGCCATTGAAAGTGCTACAAAAATGCCAAGGCCAAGTGCAACCGGTAAAATAAGATCCCATTTGGCAATCGTGCCACCTGAAACCTGGTCTACATAACCGGCCAGTACATGAACATCAGGTTCGGCAACTGTTACAGAAAAGCCAAGAACGAAGCTGAATAAAATAATCAGCCATACTTTTCCGGTTTGAGGTAAATAGGAACCGATTAGTTCGCCAACGGGCAGCAAGCCTATATGGACTCCAATCAGGAATAGAATAAGTCCTAAGGAAACAAATACTACACCAATAAGAAATTGAAGCAGAGATGCAAAAGGCAGCCAGATCAAAGTAAACTGAAGAATTAAAACCAAAATAGTAAGAGGCATAATGGCATAAAAAACTTCCCAAATTGTTTCTTTTACTGTATTAATCATATAATTTTAGATGTAAGCTTAAAATGTAAGTACATATTAAAAAAATAATGCTGTTTAATTAAACTTTTGGAGCAGGTAGTTTCAAATCTGTATTATCAGCAGATTCATCCGGCTCCATGCTTAATTCAGCCATTAGTTTTCCACTATTATGTGAACTCTTGAAACGATCCCGACTATAACAAGCGCAACGCCAATCCAGATTATATCCATGTAGAGAAATTAACATTATTCGTGTTTTTAAGATGTTTTAAGGTAATTATAGTTTAATTGTAATGCACTTTATGAATTATTTATTCTGAAATTTGAGTTCTATCTTTGGCTTTGAAATATCAGGTTTTAAAGAAGGTATAAAATTAACGGTATCAATTTTTTAATTTAAAGAAATGAACATATTCACAATCATCATACTTACAGCGATTCTGATCGGATTTATTCTTGATTTGATTTCCGATTATCTTAATCTGAAGTCCCTGAAAAAGGAACTTCCGGATGAATTCAAGGGTGTTTATGACGAGGATACGTATGCCAAATCACAGGAATATACAAGGGTAAATACAAAGTTCGGATTTTTAACAGGCACAATTGACCTGGTGATTCTGCTGGTTTTTTGGTTTGCCGGGGGATTTAACTGGCTCGATCAGCTCGTACGCAGCTGGGACATGCATCTGATATGGACAGGGCTTTGCTTCATCGGGCTGCTTCTTATTTTCAAAATGATACTCTCTCTCCCTTTTTCGGTTTACAGTACATTTGTGATTGAGGAGCGGTTCGGATTTAACAAAACCGATGCAAAAACATTTGTGATGGACCGATTGAAAGGTCTGCTGCTCTCCGTTGTGATTGGCGGTACGCTGCTGGCAGGTATAATTGCCTTTTTTGCGTATGGAGGCCCCTGGGCCTGGGTATATGCCTGGCTTGCAGTTACGGCATTTTCACTGAGTATGCAGTATGTGGCTCCGACCTGGATCATGCCGATTTTTAATAAATTTGAACCGCTTGAGGATGGCGAGCTGAGACAGGCCATTGAGGAATATGCAGAAAAAGTAAATTTCCCTCTACAGGGTATTTATGTGATGGACGGTTCCAAACGGTCATCCAAGTCGAACGCTTTTTTCACCGGGTTTGGTAAAAATAAACGTATTGCGCTCTTCGATACCCTGATTGAAAATCATACAACTGAGGAACTGGTGGCAGTGCTGGCACATGAAATCGGCCACTATAAGAAAAAACACATTGTGAAAAATATGGCAATCAGCACGTTGCATACCGGCGTGATGTTTGCTCTGCTCTCAATTTTTTTGAATGTGCCTGGGCTTTTCGAAGCTTTTTACATGGATGAGATGAGTGTTTATGCCGGGCTTGTGTTTTTTGGTCTGCTTTATTCACCCATAGAGATGATACTCGGCTTTTTTATGCAGATTTTGAGCCGCAAACATGAATACGAAGCCGATGCCTTTGCAGTTAATACCATTAATAACAGGGAGTGGATGGTAAATGTACTAAAAAAACTTTCGAAAGATAATCTATCCAACCTTACCCCACATCCGTTTTACGTTAAAATGAATTATTCGCATCCACCAGTACTTGAACGCATTAAATCAATTCGAAAATTCAGCCAGCTGTCAAATGTTTAAAACGACAGGTGTTTTTCAAAGTAGCGATAAATAAATCCGGGCAAATTTTCTGTCAGTCGTGGATTCCCGGAGTGAAATTCAAGTGGCAGATGCTTTAGTGCATTAAGGGTAATCGTATCATGTGCGGAATAGAGAGATGTATTTAACTTTTCTCCTTTTGCTGTAAGATCCAGGTTTGTAAGACTGATTCCGATATTTTGCTGCTGATGATTCAGAATTGCCGCAAGATACGTGGCGCCGTGTATGGAGCCGATAAAACTGATTGCAATCTTTGTATTTGTATCCACATTCACAATCCGGTAGGTATGATTTAAGTGAAGTTCGCTATACATCTGTTTGATTTCAAGGTATCTCCTGCCCCAGGGGAGGCTCTCATCCCAAAAAAGCGGAAGTGTGTGTAATAACCATTTCCGGATAATTGTCCCCGACTTTTTTCCGCAAAAACCGCGATCCTGCCAATAAGAAAGGTTACCCCGAAGTTCAGATATTTTTGTTTTTGCGGGAAACGGTGTTTCTTTCTGCCTGATTGCTTCGTTCGATCTTATCTCAAACCAATAATCGACATTCCCATTTGTGAGTAAAATAAAGGGAGCATTTACGGATGTATTATAACGGGCGGTTTGAAGTGCCGCCTGTTCAGCCAATTGAACAGTTTCAGCTTTACATTCAACAAGTAAATGAGGTTTTAAGTCATCGGTGAATGCGACAACATCAGTGCGAAGCGGATGTTCACTGGCGGGAATGGTAACAGCCGACTCCGTTGCTATCCGGTGTTTTGACCATCCTGCTTCATATATCAGGTATTCAACAACCCGTAACCGGACTCTTTCCTCGGGCCTGTTTGCAAATGGTTTTTTTTCGACAGGATTCCACAGAAACTTATTTCCGTTTCTGAATACAATTTGTGGATAATGCGATTTAGTGATACTTGGCATAATCAGAAGATATTGAAAATACCAACGTCTTTATGAATAAATGAGTCAGTCAGATTTTATTTTTTTCCGGGATTTCCTTTTTTTGTCGGATTTGTTGTCGTCTTCTTTGCTTTTATCTCCCATACTCTTATTGATGAGTAATTGCTGCCCGATAGAAAGTACATTATAAACAAGATAGTAGAGGCTAAGCCCCGCTGCAAAATTATTGAAAATAAACAGCAGCATAACAGGCATAATATACATAAACACTTTCATATTGGGTGCGCCGGCAGGCGACGGTCCGCCTCCCATTGCACTTCCACCTGAAAATTTCATTTGTGCTACCATAGAGGCGGTCATCAGAAGCACAAATCCTGCCAGCTGATCACCGAGGAAAGGCAAACTAAATGGAAGGCTTAGGATATAATCAGGAGCTGAGAGGTCGGAAGCCCATAGAAACTCTTTTTGCCGGATCAAAATCGAATTTTGAAAGAAAATCCAGAGTGTTATCAATATTGGAAACTGCAGAAGCATTGGCAAACAACCGCCAAGCGGGTTTACTTTTGCTTTCTTATAAAGTTTGATGGTCTCTTGCTGCTGTTTTTGTGGATTGTCTTTATATTTTTCCTGTATCTCCTTCATTTGAGGCTGCAATTCTTTCATTGCGGCCATACTTTTAAAACTCTTTTGTGTAAGCGGATAAAGGACAAGTTTCACTAAAAATCCGAAGATAATAATCAGTACACCATAGTTTGAGATAACCGTGCTTCCGGCAGTGAAAAACGGTATAATTACCCATTTCACAAGCGGATCTGCAAAAAACCGCATCCATGCGTAGCTGATTTCAACCATATCATAAGCATGATCATCAAATTCCCGAAGGTCGTAATATCGAAGCGGACCGATATACAGGCGGTAACTCAAAATACCATCGGGTGGAATCAGGCTCTGTACAGAGGATTCATATCTGTAAAGGGTTGCCGGATCATCTGCAGGGCCTGTTACCTCTGCTGTCAGGGTTGCTGCATTGGAGTGGGTAACCGGTTTGATAATTTGGCCAAAAAACTTTGTCCGTGTTGCCACCCAGTCGATGGTACCGGTAATTCTGGTTTCATTTCGGCCGGCACTGTCAAGTATCAATTTTTCAAGCTCGCCGCCTGCGAAAACGTAAGCTGCAGTTTGTAAAACTTCCTGGCTCCGGTCTCTTTCTGTAAAATTGAGAGGAGAATTCCAGCCGAAATCAATGTTATTGCCGGCTATGTATGAT
>JBHJOO010000100.1:0-2807 GCA_050329675.1 Balneolaceae bacterium | reverse complement strand
GGGGCTTCGGAGGCACCAGGGCGGCCTCCATTCATTTTTACACCTTCATCTGACGGAAACCCAATCAGCCTGATTTTGGCTTCTTTGCCGGTTGTGCTGCCTATTATATCTTTTAGCCGTGGATCTGAATTCATAGGTCTTGAAACTCTCCTTTTAAAAAAACTGATTGCAGCCTGACACCCTTATAATGATACATCCATTCATTAACATCCCGGGCATCGATGATCAGAAAATCGGCCGATTTTCCCGGTTCGATGGAGCCGGTATCAGCATCAAGACACATTGCTTTAGCAGCATAAATTGTAGCTGCTTTCAATACCTCGGATGGCGTCAGTCGTCCGTGGTTACAGGTAAGCATCATAGCTAATGTCAGATCAAAAGAAGGAGCGGAGCCAGGGTTGAAATCTGTCGCCACGGCTACCTGAACCCCTGACTCAACGAGCTTTCTGCAGTTCAGAAAGGGCTGTTGTGTGTAAAGTGAGGCCAGCGGCAGGGTAACACCCATCACACCGCTCTCCGCCATTTTTCTGATACCGGCATTGGAAACCTGTTCCAGGTGATCCGCACTTACTGCCCCGACTTCTGCAGCCAATTCTGCTCCGCCGCTGCAGGAAAGCTGATCAGCATGCAGTTTTGGTTTTAAACCATATTTAATGGCTGCTTCAAAAATCTGTGCAGCTTCCGGAATTGTAAAAGCCGAATCTTCCACAAAAACATCACAAAATTCGGCCAGTTCTTCTTCAGCCACGGCCAGAATCATTTCGCTGATGATCAGGTCAATATATCCCTTTCGGTTATTTTTGAATTCAGGCGGAATTGTATGTGCCCCCAGGAAGGTACTAACCAGGTGAACGGGATGATTTTCTTTCAGGCGTTTGTAAACACGAAGCTGCTTAAGCTCATCTTTCGTTGTAAGCCCATAACCGCTTTTACATTCAATCGCCGTTACACCCGATTGACGGATCTCTTTCAGCAAATTAGACGCTTTGTCATATAGCTCATCTTCTGATACACTTCGGGTTTTTTTAACAGTTGAGAGAATCCCGCCGCCGGCTTTGGCAATTTCAAGGTAACTTTTGCCACGAATACGCATTTCGAATTCATCTGAACGCCATCCGCCAAAGCAGAGATGGGTATGGCAGTCTATCAGGCCCGGGATAACCATTTTCCCCCCGGCATCAAAAGAAGATTCCGATGCATATTTTTTTGGCAGACCGGATTCACTACCTGCCCATTCGATCGTTTCACCCTTCCACGCTATAGCAGCCTCACTGACAGGATGAACATCTGCCTGTGTACCCTCACCGCGGCAAGTGTACAATATGGAAATATTTTTGAGAACGGGCATTTGTTATGGGTTAAGGTGATTTAATTGCTATTTGCCTCAGTTCAATTAATAAATCAGGTTATTAAAAGTCCCTCCGTCGGCTGACGGAGGGACTTTCCTTTAAACATCTTCAACCAATGAACTAATTTTCATATTAATCAAACTCAGGTTATTTTTCTATGATTCATTGTTATTTACCATCGGCAGATCCACTCCTCTGTCTTTTGCAGTTTGTTCAGCCAGTTCGTATCCGGCATCAGCATGCCGCATAACCCCCGTTCCGGGATCATTGGTTAATACTCTTTCAACCCGGTTATCAGCCATTGTTGTGCCGTCGGCCACACATACCATTCCGGCATGGATAGAGTATCCGATACCCACCCCGCCGCCGTGATGCAAACTAACCCAGCTTGCTCCGCTTGCGGTGTTCAGCATCGCGTTTAGCAGAGGCCAGTCGGCAATAGCATCCGATCCGTCTTTCATAGCCTCGGTCTCGCGGTTGGGAGATGCCACCGATCCGGAATCCAGGTGATCTCTTCCGATTACAATGGGGGCTTTTACTTTTCCTTTTTTTACCAGCCAGTTGAACTTGAGTCCCATTTCAGCCCGTTCACCATATTCCAGCCAGCATATACGTGCAGGCAGCCCCTGAAATTGAATTTTTTTCTGTGCCTGCCGGATCCAGCGGTGCAGTGCCTTCTTGTCAGGAAAGGTAGCCAGCAGGGCGTTGTCGGTTACAGCGATGTCTGCCGGGTCACCGGAAAGGGCGGCCCATCTGAATGGCCCCGATCCTTTACAAAAAAGAGGCCGGATGTAAGCGGGCACAAATCCCGGAAAATCAAAGGCTTCTTTCAAATCGCGGTGATCAGCCACCTGGCCCCTGATGTTGTTACCATAATCAAACGTAACAGCCCCACGTTTTTGCATCTTCAGCATGGTTTTCACGTGTATAACCATAGAGTCGAGAACATCTTTCTGATAGCCTTCGGTATCAGCCTCCCGTTTTTCAGAGGCTTGTTTCAGAGTATAGCCTGCAGGAATATATCCGAGGTGCAGGTCATGAGCGGATGTCTGGTCGGTAAGCACATCCGGGATCACTTCTTTTTGAAGCAATTCCGGCAGAATTTCGGCCACGTTTCCAAGCAGGCCGACGGAAAGTGCTTCACCATTTTGCCTGGCTGTAAGTACTTTTTCAAGTGCCTCATCCAGGTTCGTGCATTTTACATCACAGTATCCGGTTTTGATACGCATATCAATGCGGCTCTCATCTACTTCTATTCCAAGAAAAGCAGCCCCATTCATGGTTGCGGCAAGAGGCTGTGCTCCCCCCATACCGCCAAGTCCCGCTGTTACAACCAGCTTTCCTTTCAGTGATCCGCCAAAATGTTGTCGTGCACATTCTGCAAAAGTCTCATACGTACCCTGTACAATTCCCTGGGAACCGATATAAATCCATGATCCGGCAGTCATCTGTCCATAC
>JBHJOO010000553.1:0-3245 GCA_050329675.1 Balneolaceae bacterium | reverse complement strand
AACTTATAAATACACGAAATTTCACCATTAATTTTTGGGTTAAAACTAACTCAGAGGGTCATGTAAATGAAAATGGAGATCCTGCCGGTCACTTTGTAATAGGGCTGGGTGCTTTTTTTGGACTTCAGTATGAAATTTTTAGTGACTACACCGGAGCCAAGTTTGCAATGCAGTTTGAAGCGGCAGATGGAACCCCGGTTAGTGAAGAGATGTGGTTTCCCTCTAATGCACAAGATGCTAATTCCGGAGGCTGGCAGGGATGGGATTTTGCCAGAAGCCTGAGCGAAGATCAGATGATAGGAATGCTGAAAGATAATTGGCTGCATGTATCACTGACTTACAACGGAGACGACCGAAGAGCAATATTATATTACAATGGCGAGATTATGAAAAGTTTTGATTTAAACCTTTGGCCAGAAAACTCTATCCATCGTACAATAACAGGAATGAGGTACAACGGGCAGGAACCAGAAGTTTTTAATGAGTTTGCATTCGGATTTATACAATCAAGAGCGGGTAACTTATGGGAAAATGAACCATGGGGTGGTTATAATTTCCCGGGAGCCAACCATTTTAAAGGCCAGCTTGATGATGTCAAGATTTATCACAAAGTACTTACGGATAGAGAAATCAGGTTAATGTATGAATCAGAGAAATATGCTATTGCAAGAAATTAAAAGAATCAGAAAAAATCCAATTGTTTATTTCCTTCTATTCCGATGTAATTTAACAAGTTCATGCTTGTATAATTAAAGTTAAGGTCCTCAAAATGAATTTACGTTTGATCAAATTAAGTTTAGTTTTAGTCCTGTTTACAACGGGATGCAAAGATAAAAGTACTGGGCCTGCAACAGCATCAGAGGTGTTTCAATTATTAAAAGTATCAGCTGATGGTATAACCTTATCTACAGGACAGATAAATGTAAATATTCCAACCACGGCTGTATTTAAGGTTGAATTTACAGCAGCGGTTGATACCCAGGCTGCAAAAGAAAGCATTTTGATATTTGAATTTGATGAGGATGATTCGATTCCACTCACCTATTCATTTGAGAATGATGCCCGCCGTATTTTGGTGAGTAGTGAGCATCCCCTTGGCCAAAACAAATTTTTCCGGCTCGTGATAACAGATGCTCTGCAATCATCCGAAGGAGTTGAATTCCCCGGTATCGAATATAACCTTAAAACTAAAGCGGTTCGTCTGCAATTGGAGGAGGCTTTTCTTAATGAGAATGATTTACTTTCTGCGGAGACTTTACGGGAAATAGCCTTTGACGATATCCGGTTTGAATTTCGTTTTTCGGATGCTCTGGATGAACAATCAGTACAATCGTTTTTCAATTTTGAGCCTTCCGTTGCTGTTAATTATTCACTTTCAGATGAAGGGCGTGTTATAACAATAACAAATACTGAACCATTAGATTATTACAGGTTTCATTCTGTCTCGATAAGCAGCAGTCTGAGTTCTGTAAATGATTTTGAATTCGAGGGTTTCACTGCAATTTTTCAAACAGGCCTTAATCCAAATCCGAAATTCCCATTAATTTCTGACGAAGAATTGCTGGATAAGATTCAGGAGGCGACATTCCGGTATTTTTGGGATTTCTCACACCCGGTAAGTGGATTGGCCAGGGAGAGAAATACTTCGGGTGAATTGGTAACGATCGGCGGCAGCGGGTTTGGACTTAAAGCCATTCTTACAGGAATAAATCGAGGTTTTATTTCCCGGAATGAAGGTATAGATCGGTTTCGCAAGATTGTAGATTTTCTGGCTGATGCTGATCGTTTTCATGGTGCATGGTCTCACTGGCTAAATGGATCAACCGGCCGTGTTATTCCCTTTAGTGCCAATGATGATGGAGGCGATCTCGTCGAAACCGCCTTTATGGCTCAGGGACTGATTACGGTCAGACAATTTTTAGATGAAAATGTTCCTGAAGAAAGCAAACTGATAGATGATATTAATTTCCTGCTCGACACGATAGAATGGAATTGGTTTACACGAAATAATCGCGATGTACTTTTCTGGCATTGGTCTCCAATCCATGAATGGGCGATTAATTTACAGATCAAAGGATATAATGAGGCATTAATTACATATATACTTGCCGCATCGTCATCTGATTTTTCTATTGATCCTGATGTTTATCACAAAGGCTGGGCATCATCAGGAGGCATACAATCAGGTAAATCTTTTTATGGAATTACCCTGCCACTTGGATTTGACTACGGTGGGCCACTTTTCTTTACCCATTACTCTTTCCTTGGATTGGATCCACGTAACCTGTCTGACAGATATGCCGATTATTGGATTCAGAATCGAAATCATACGCTAATTAACCGGGAGCACAGTATTGTAAATCCGGGTCAGTTTATTGGGTATAGTTCCGATAGCTGGGGTCTTACTGCCAGTGACGACCCTTTTGGTTATAATGTACACGATCCTGTCAATGATAATGGCACCGTTACCCCTACTGCAGCTATTTCATCCATCCCTTACACCCCGGATGAATCCATGGAGGCCATCAGACATTTTTACTTCATACTTGGTGACAAGCTGTGGGGCGAATATGGTTTTTTTGATGCATTTAATCCAACCGAAGGCTGGTGGGCAGATTCATACCTGGCGATTGACCAGGGTCCGATCATCATTATGATAGAAAACTATCGATCCGCACTATTATGGGATTTGTTTATGTCTGCTCCGGAAGTTCAGCACGCATTAGATCGACTTGATTTTCAAACGGGACTATAATAGTAAATATTAACTACAAGATGAAATTACCTGGATGAATTTTCAATAGTCATGGTTGATCTATATATTTCCATCTTAGTAAATCCGGGCAATTATTTGGCTAATTAGAGGATCACATATCATAATTTCACAAAAAAAGAATTAAAGAATGAAAAGAGACTATGCTTACAAATATTCCTTCAATCATATCCATTTTAATTTGTACAATTTATTAATAAATTTAAGTGTTAAAATCTGCGCGTGGCGTAGTCCGGTAGCGCATCCCGACAAGTGTGTCGGGAGGGTCGCAATGTTAGATTCATACATTAAAAAAAGAATTAGTATCTTTTTATTACTCGGGGCGTGGCGTAGTCCGGTAGCGCACTCGGCTGGGGGCCGAGGGGTCGCAGGTTCAAATCCTGTCGCCCCGACATAATCCACCAATAACCACAAACATTCATCAGGGTTATGAGCAGATACTATGCGTATATGCTTCAATCGCAAAAATCGG
>JBHJOO010000376.1:0-4294 GCA_050329675.1 Balneolaceae bacterium | reverse complement strand
ATGGAAATGAACTCACCCCATTACGTCCCGTTCATAAAAATATTATTACGCCGGATGAGGATGAGGTAAGTGTGAATCCGGCTGCCAGAAGTGCAAAGCTTCGGGCGGCAGAAAAAATCAAAACGGAGGTTTGATATGCTTGTTCAATCACCTCTGAAACCGAAAAAAATTAAACCAAACAAACGAAACAACGGAAAAAATCACAAAAAAAAATCCGGTACATTTTTTTCATTTAAAGATACTATTACAGATGGCTATGCTCCAGCCTTTGGAAAACGCATAGACAACACCCCAAAAACAAAAGCAAAACTTCCAGTTATCACCCCCTGGAAAGTCATTCTCGCAAGCTTCCTGATCGGAGCTTGCGGGATTTTATATTTAAATCATGTGTTTACCACTCAACAGGCACTACGCGAAGTTCAGCAACTGGAACTTGAATACAACAAAGCCAAGCGCCTGTATAATGAAAAGCGGCTTACTTACGACAGAATGATAGGCCCCAAAGAAATCTATAAGAAGGCGAGGGAAAACGGTTTTGTGAATGCCGGCCCTGCTGATCAGATTTTGATTATTGATAAGTAATTGAACCCAATGAATGAACGGACTTCCATATTAAACCGCATGTACCTTGTTTTCGGGCTTATGCTGCTTTTACCGTTTGGTATTCTTGGGCAAATGCTTCGAATCAGTTTGCTTGAAGGGAACGGCCTTCGTGAACTGTGGAGTACACAAACCATAGATTTTATTCCAATACCAGCACAGCGAGGCAATATTTATGATGCGGGCGGCAGCCTGCTTGCTACAAATTCTGTCGTTTATAAAGTAGCTGTGGACCCGAGAGTGCCAGGAATGCAGGCAGACCATCTAAAAAAAATATGTGAAACACTCAGCCTGCATACGGAACGGTCAGCCCGCCATTATCAAAATAAAATTAGAAATGCCCCGTCAAAATCACGATATGTGGTTCTGGAGAGAAATGTTTCTGTGCAGGCTTACGAAGATTTGAGAGAACTGAATATCAGGGGTGTGATTCTTGAAGAAGAATATAAAAGAGTTTACAATTTCGGATCACTTTCTGCTCATCTTCTTGGATTTGTAAATCACAACATCAATGGCATGACCGGACTTGAAGCACAATTTAACGATGTATTGAAGGGTGTGGATGGCCGGCAGCAGGTAAGAAGGGACAGATCAAACCGCATTTTCGCATATGTGGGTGCTCCGAGAAAACAGCCTGTTCAGGGCCATTCGCTGCACACTACCATTGATGCGTTTATACAAGCTATTGCAGAAGAAGAACTTGAGGAAGGAGTAAAACGCCATATGGCTAAAAAGGGAACCATTATTGTTCTTGAGCCAAAAACAGGGGCCGTAAAAGCTTTGGCTAATTATCCTGCTTTTAATCCCAACGCACCGGCTACTATAGAATCTGAAAACAGGCGCAACAATGCCATTGCCGATATGATTGAACCGGGTTCAACATTTAAATTGATTACCGCATTAGCAGCTGTTGAGCAAAATGTTGTCAATTTTGAAGAGCTGTTTGAAACACCTGAAAATGGCCGAAAGCTGATTCACGGGCAATGGATGCGTGATCATAATCCATTGGGTACTCTCGATTTTAAGGGTGTAATCGCCAAGTCATCCAATATTGCTACCTCAGAAATCGCTATGCGTCTCGACGAATCTGTTTTCTACCAGTACGTCCGCAACATGGGCTTTGGCACAACTACCAATATAGACCTGCCCAATGAGGTTTCTGGCAGGCTTCAAAAGCCCTATGAATGGAGCCGGGTAACATTACCCTGGATGTCAATCGGCTACGAAGTACAGGCAACACCTTTACAGATTGCCCAGGTTTATTCCGCTTTCGCAAACGATGGTATCATGATGCGTCCTTACATTGTTGACAGGATTACAGATGAATATGGAAATACCATAAAAAAAACCCGCCCTGCCGAAGTTCGAAGAATTGCAAAAAAAAGTACTATTGAAAAATTGATGCCGGTTTTTAAGGAGGTGGTTTCTGATTCCGGAACAGCCGAGTGGGCAAGCGTCGAAGGCCTGACGATTGCCGGTAAAACAGGAACTGCACAAAAATTTATTGACGGCAGATACAGAACATCTTACAGAGCGTCATTTACCGGATTCTTTCCCGTTGAGGATCCTAAATACCTGATATTTGTGCTGCTCGATGAGCCGAAGACAAGTATCTATGGCGGTTTTACCGCCGGATCGGTATTTAAACAGACGGCAACCCGCCTGGCCGGACTTGATCCGGAAATCAAGCGGGCAATTACCCCCGAAATAATGGAGCATGCGCCAATGGCGTATGTTCCATCTTTCAACGGGCTCGATTACGAACGGGCGGTATCACTTTTAAAGAAACTTGATCTGCCATACAT
This sequence comes from Balneolaceae bacterium, assembly GCA_050329675.1. Taxonomy (GTDB): domain Bacteria; phylum Bacteroidota; class Rhodothermia; order Balneolales; family Balneolaceae; genus CAYVBJ01. The sequence continues at coordinate 1,889 of JBHJOO010000376.1, read as the reverse complement.
AACTGCCGGTAAAGGAGATATGGTGGTTAGCCAGCAACCGGAAGCCGGTTCTGAAATTGATGGAAACTTTCAAATTAAACTTGAGTTGGGAACAGTAAATAGTGACAGTATTCCGGAAGGTTATGCCAGAATCCCTGATCTGCGGGGACTGAATATGAGACAGGCATCCTATATCCTTACCGGCCTTGGATATAACATACAAAGAATCGGTTCAGGAACCATCTATACGCAGTTTCCAAGGGCAGGTGATCTGATGCAAAAAGAAAGGACGGTAACTGTTCGAGGTAAAGCAAGATCCATGGAACAGGCAACCACATTATCTGAAGCAAAATGACATTCAATGATCTTAAAAACTTCTGTAATCCACACATGTTTTCCGGGACGGCTCCGGAAATTACCGGTGAATTACGGCTGGATTCAAGATCCGTTCAAAATGGTGATGTATTCATCGCTGTCCGCGGCACGCAATCAGACGGCCATGATTTTATCACTCAGGCAATCAATAATGGCGCTGCTGTTATTATCTGTGAAAAATTCCCGCAATCTACGGTTCAGGCGCCTTTTATCGCGGTTAAAAGCACTCGTGACCTGATTGGGCCACTGGCTCAATATTTTTATGGCAATCCGGCTGAAAAACTGGAAATTATTGGAATTACCGGAACTAATGGTAAAACAACGGTAGCTACCCTTGTCTGGCAGGTTTTGCAAAAACTTTCAGTCAATGCATCTTTACTTGGCACCATTGAAAAACGCATCAACCGCGATAAAACAGCTGACAGCAGGCTAACCACAGCCGATCCCATTGAAATTGCATCCGATATGCAGCAGATGGTTCATGCCGGTTCCACGCATCTGATTATGGAGGTATCATCCCATGCTCTTCATCAAAAAAGGGTTAACGGAATTCCTTTCAGTGTTGCTGCTTTTACAAATTTAAGCCTTGATCATCTCGACTATCATGAGAATATGGAAGAGTATGCGGCAGCAAAGCAGCTTCTTTTTAAATCTCTGGACAGATCTGGTTATGCCGTTATTAATATGGACAGCCCGTACAGTGAAAAGATGGCGTCATCAACGGCCGCTGATAAAATTCTTTTTTCATTTAGTGAAAAAGGTGATATCAGGTGTAAAATAGTTCAGATGAACCGTGAAGGCCTTGTCATTGTAGCAGATGGAATAAAACTTCGTTCTCCGCTGCTTGGTAAATTTAATGCTTATAACCTTGCTCATTCGTTTTTTATCTGCCGGTGTCTTGGTTTTAATGAACAACAAATTTCAGAAGCACTGGAATCATGCCCCGGTGCTCCCGGCCGGCTGGAACCTGTAGATCCGGAAGATGATGACAGGAGCAGAAAATCTCCTCTGGTTCTTGTGGATTATGCCCATACACCCGATGCACTTGAAAACGTATCCTCTACTGTGAGAGAAATGAAATCAGCGGATCAAAATTTGATCATCATTTTTGGATGCGGAGGCGACAGAGATAAATCAAAGCGCCCTGCAATGGCTCAAATTGCGGAAAAATATGGAGATAGTGTAGTTGTTACCACCGATAATCCGAGAACGGAGGAACCGGAAGCAATTATTGAGGACATCCTGGCCGGATTTTCCCGGCAAATGAAACCTGATGTGATCGTGTCCCGAAAAGAAGCTATCACTCAAACAATTCTGAAAGCAGATTCGCATGATATCATTTTAATTGCGGGTAAAGGTCATGAAACATACCAGGAAGTAAATGGTGAACGGTTTTTTTTCGATGACCGTGAAGTGGCCCGGAATGCTCTCTCTAAAAGAAACGGCGAACCCAAACCTGCGGAGGCTGTCTGATGCTTTACGAACTGATAAGCTGGCTCGACAAGTTGTACAACCTTCCCGGATTTGGGGCTTTT
>JBHJOO010000357.1:0-2186 GCA_050329675.1 Balneolaceae bacterium | reverse complement strand
TGCAGGTTACTGAAAGTAAGCCTCTTGCTATCATCGATTTTGCCAGGCACCTTTTCCCGGAACCCTGGCAGCAGCAGGACTATTTCCTGGTTCTCTCGGAAGTTTTGGGATATTTGGATTGGGCGATTGAGAGGAATTTAATTTCTACTATTCATGAGAGTGGCAAGGTGTGGTTTCAAAATTAGAACACTTGAATGGTTGAAATGTAGAATCGTAGAACTGTTGAATTGGTTTTTTGGATGATTTGTATGCTTTTCAGTGTAAAGGTAGTGTTGTTACAAATGTTGCCAGCCTGTTTTAGGCAAGGGGGCGCTGTTGGAAGTTTTTCTACATGCCAAAGCCAATTTAATTTACAGAAAACCTTCGTGAAACTTCGTGTCCTCGCGCCTTCGGGGTAAAAACAGCATGCTTCATACTCAAAGTCTGGTAACCACGGCGGAGAAAAATTCAAAACCGTCACGTTGTGGCCGCTGTGCATTCGTGGTGTCCGCCGTGTTAAAGTAAAAGCAGGCAATATGCAACAGACAGCAGGGCAAACCGCGCCCTTTGCGGGCCGCTGCGTTCTCTGCGTGAAATTCTCAGGGCACGATTCCAAATCAATCTCTGACCAAGCGAAAAAGAAATTAAATCACAAGCTATTGATTACATTACCATTTATTATTTTATTTAAATAATTCAATTATTACAGGGAAATGGAGATCACACAAGAGCAGTTTACTACGCTGCTAAACAATTTTGATGGGAAAGAACCGAATCAGGCAGACGATATCTATCCGGTTGTCTATCAGCATCTTCGGGAAACGGCGAGCCGCCAGCTGAAACAGGAACGGCGTGATCATACCCTGCAAACAACAGCGCTTGTTCATGAAGCCTACCTGAAAATGGTTGACCAAACGCAGGCTACCTTCCATAACCGCTCTCATTTCCTGGCCATTGCCTCTCTTGCGATGCGCAGGATCCTGATCAGTTATGCAAGAAAGCGAAACGCTGAAAAACGTGGCGGTGCCGAATCACCCATCACATTTATGGATGGAATGGCTCCTCGTGAAAACGATCTTGCTGAACTGCTCGACCTGGAACAGGCTCTTGCCAAACTTGAGAAAATGAGTGAAAGGCAGTCCAAAGTTGTGCAGTACCGGTTTTTTGGGGGATTGACCTACAAGGAAATCGCTGAAGTTTTGAATGATACGGAACACTCGGTTCGGTATGACTGGCGTGTGGCCAGGGCATGGCTGAAAAGGGAGATGGCCGGATATAACCCGGAAAAATAAATATTGCCGTTTCTACCCGTTTTTTGCGCGTAACTAATAGACACACAATCATATATATGTAAAAGAGCATTTATGAAAGCGGAGCGATGGAACCAGGTACAGACTCTTTTCAAGGAAATTGTAGCGTTGGATGAAAAAACGCGCGAGACAAGGCTGCACGAGGTGTCAGCCACGGATCCCGGGATTGTTGAAGAAGTTAGGGCCCTTTTACGGGCAGATGCCGACAAGACCTCGATCCTCGACAGTTTTGCTTTAGATTCAATTGACGTTACATCACTTTTATCGATGGAAGGGGTACAAATCGGCGCCTTTGAAATTATCCGGGAAATTGGCTCCGGAGGTATGGGAAATGTCTACCTGGCCCGGCGTACCGAGGGAGGGTTTGATCAAACGGTTGCGTTGAAGCTTATTAAACTCGGAATGGGATCTGATAGGGCGATCCGGAGATTTGAATCCGAGCGCAGCATCCTGGCCCGCCTGCAGCACCCGAATATCGCCCGGCTCGTGGATGGCGGACTTACGAGTGAAAATCATCCCTGGTTTGCCATGGAATTTGCAGAGGGCGAAAACCTGGTTTCATACTGCCGCCGGCTGAATGTATCGATAGAAAAATGTTTAGGACTATTCCTGGACGTGATCGAGGCTGTTCAGTATGCCCACAAGAACCGGGTTGTTCACTGCGACCTGAAACCGGGCAATATCCTTGTAACCGGGGATGATGACAGGCCACAGGTCAAACTGCTCGATTTTGGAATTGCACAATTACTGGAAGAAGCAGAAGATGAGTCTTCGGAAATAAAAGCGATGACCCACGCCTATGCATCACCCGAGCAAGTCAACGGCGAATCCACGTCAACAGCAACCGATATCTACAGCCTGGGTGTGTTGTTGTATAAACTGTTAACCGGCTGTCAT
>JBHJOO010000577.1:0-5671 GCA_050329675.1 Balneolaceae bacterium | reverse complement strand
CAAGGATATTGCCGCAGGTGCAGTACTTATCTCAGCCATTGGCGCTGCTGCTATTGGCATTTTAATCCTAACCCCCTATCTAATCCAATTCGTTCATTAAAAATAACCCGAAATAAATTCCGAACATACGTACCATTCAAAAAACTCGCCATTCATCCGTTTCTCTGTTTCACCGTTTCTCCGTTTCTCGGTTTCTAATTTATTCACAGCTTCCTGCAACAGGTTCTGAATAATATAAAGTCATCACCACTCCTCTTTAAGAAACTCCAGCTTGTTTTCTTTTTCAGCCCATTCATCAGCTCCATCCATCGGATCCAGTGTTTCGTTAATAATTCGATCTTCCCACGCTTCGGCCAGGCGCTCATTCAGTTCTATATAGTTTTCCCATTTTTCCGGAACTTCATCATCCGGGAAAATAGCCTCAACCGGACACTCCGGAACACACGCATCACAATCAATACATTCGATCGGATCAATGGTCAAAAAGTTAGGGCCCTCGCGAAAGGCATCCACAGGGCAGACAGCTGCACAGTTGGTATATTTACAGTTTATACAAGGTTCGGTTACGATATAAGTCATATTTTTGAAATTTAAATGATATAATTAAAAAATTGTGAAAATCTGATTGATCACTTTTCAAGGGCTTTGAAATCGTGAGAATTTCTTTTGAACTGTTTGTTTGACATTTTTCACCATAGCATTCAGCTTATTGAGAATTGATGAATTATCTTTTTTGAATGCACGGTTAAATACTTCAGCACCTACAATGTTGCGTGTTTTATTATAGGCTTCTTTCGTTCGGTTTTCACGGAAAAGCTGCAGCACATCCGAATCTACCACGCTGTACCACAACTCCTTTCTCGTATCAAAATCATCATATACGTCTTTCATGGGATCTCTCAGCTGCTGCATCATTTCCAGAAACGGTTCGTATTCAGGCCCGAATTCCTTTTCAAACCTCTGCCTCAGCCTCACAGCAAGTGTTGGAGCTGCACCGCTCGTAGAAATGGACAGGGTAAGAGGTCCGCGTTTTACAAGTGACCCAAAAGTAAAATTACAATGGGGAATATCGTCCATTACATTTGCCAGAATTCCTCTTTCTTCAGCCTCTTCAAACACTTTTCGATTGATATCTCCTTTGAAATCGGCTACAATAACCATAAACGCTCCCTCAAGATCACCCTCAACATATTCACGGCGAATCCAGTCAAACCGGTTTGAATCAGCCAGCTCCTTCAGGTGATCTGTAACATCCGGGCTGATAACCGTAAGCAGTGCATCACATTCCAGCAATTCGTTTACTTTACGTTCTGCTTCATGATTACCGCCAATAATTACTGTTTTTTTCTGATCCAGGCGATTAAGATATACCGGATAAACTTTCATTAATTTTGATTTATTATTTTCTCTTAAACCTCCAGGGTTTTAAAAACCCTGGAGGTTTTTAAAAAATTACGTACCGGTCTGTGCCGGTAAATGAATTCCACATTCTGTTTTATCATTATCTTTCCATCTTCCGGCACGTTCGTCTTCACCCTCGCTTACAGGCTGGGTACAGGGTATACAGCCAATACTCGGGAATCCATCATCATGCAGCGGATTATAAGGAAGATCATATTCATGAATATAATCCCATAATTGTTCATTACTCCAGGCTGCAACCGGATTGATCTTAATCACATCACACTCACTGTCGTATTCAATAACCTTTGTGTTCTTGCGGCTTTCAGACTGAGATCTTCGAATTCCGGTAATCCAGGCTTCTTTATCATTAAGATAACGCCTGAGAGGACGGACTTTTCTGATAAAGCAGCAGCGGTTAGGATTTGATTCCCAAAGGTTATCACCAAATCTGTCAGCCTGTTCCTGAAGTGATAAAACAGGCGTCACTTTTTGGATGGAAATTCCCAATTTATCTTCCAGCCTTTTATGAAGTTCATATGTTTCATTAAAGTGAAGATTTGTATCCAGATAAAAAACAGGGGTTTTTAAACCAAGCTGATGCAGCCGGTGTATTAAAAATACGCCGGAAGGGCCGAAACCGGTTCCCAAAACCATTTTTTGGCCAAATTCTTTAAATCCCCATTTGAGCACCTCATCCGGATATTTGTCCTCAAATAACTGATTGAGCAAGCCAAGCCGGTTTCTGTTTTTGGAAACAGTCGACTGCCCGTTTGACGCAGATAAGTTAGTTTCTGAATTATTTATTTGATTTGACATATTATCCTGCAAATTTGGAGATATGTTCAAGATTTTTATTTTCGAAATCATAACTTTTTTCATGAAACCACGAGAGGTCGTTACTCAAGGCTGCGAGTTCACCTACCACGATCGTTGCAGGAGATGAAAGATGCTCAGCCCGGTATTGTATTGTTGAAAGAGTGGCCGTTACCGATTTTTGATCCTGATAGGATGCCCTTTCAATAATAGCAACAGGCGTTTCCGGCGGCCTTCCGAAATGAATCAGCAGTTCTGTTATTTTGGCAAGATTTTTCATCCCCATTAAAATTACCAGGGTATCAGCCTGGGCCAAATGCTCCCAATTCTCAAAATCATACGTTCCGGTCAATGTATGGCCTGTGACCACTGTAAATGAACGCCCCATGTTCCGGTGGGTAAGCGGGATTCCTGCATAAGCAGGGGCAGCAATCACACTGCTGATCCCCGGTATTACTTCATATGGAATGTTTTCTCCCATGAGTGCCTCGCACTCTTCACCGCCCCGGCCAAATATAAAAGGGTCACCTCCTTTCAGCCGTGCCACAATTTTTCCTTCCAGTGCTTTTGAAATTAATATCCGGTTTATCCGGTCTTGTGAAACTGAGGGGACATCCGGTTTTTTACCTACAAAAATATGTTCCGAATCGGGAGCTGTATCAGCCAGCAGTTCCGGGTTGGCGAGCCGGTCATAAACTATGACATCTGCTGAATCGAGCACTCTTTTTCCTTTAACCGTAATAAGTTCAGGATCACCGGGCCCTGCTCCGATCAGGTAAACTTTACCGATACTGTTAAACGTTTGATATTTCAAATTTTTGTTCACTTTAATTCTGTCTAAACCATTACTTCTTCTATTTCTTCAAACTTTTTTCTTGCCCAGAAATCACCGAATGATTCTCCATTGATTCGCTGCTCCTTGAAAATTTCAAGAAGAGGCCTTACCTCTTTTACAAGATCACCGGTAGATACAAGATCCTTGTATTCTCTGTTTAATCTGGTACCTGAAGCATCCCCACCGATAAAAATGGTGTATTTGTCGAGAGACCGCCCTACAAACCCGATATCGGCTACATAAGGCCTTGCACAGCCATTGGGGCAGCCTGTCATCCGAACGGATATTTTTTCATTTTCAAGGCCCAATTCCGTAATCACTTTTTCCAAATCCCTTATTACGGTTGGCATAATCCTTTCCGACTCGGTTATGGCAAGGCCACAGGTCGGCATTGCCGGGCAGGCCATGGAATATTTCAGAACATTCGATAATTCATTCTCAAGCTGAACCCCATGATCTCTGAAAATTTGTTCTATGATGAATTTATCTGTCTCATCAATATCCGTAAGCAAAACATTGTGGTTTGGAGTAAACCTGACACCGGGTTGATATTCATTTACTATTTTACGGAGGGCTTCTTTTAAACGCAGTTCTCCATCATTTTTGATTCGTCCGTTTTCAATCGAGAGCACGTAAAACCAGTTGCCGTCAGATTGCCGGTTCCAGCCAAGGTAAAGGTCCAGATCGAATTCAGGCAATTCACGAAATGGTTCCAGTTCAAATCCAATCCGGTTTTCCAGTTCATCCCGGAACTTTTCAATACCCCAATCATGAATTAAATATTTCATGCGTGCCTGTTTCCGGTTTTCCCGGTTTCCAAAATCCCTCTGGATGGAAATAATTCCCTTCACTGCATCCAGAACACGTACACTGTCCACATATCCAAGGTGATCTCCTAATCGGGGGAATGTGTCAGGCTTTTTGTGGTGCATACCCATCCCGCCTCCAACAATAACATTATATCCTTCAATGTTATGATTGTCACCAAAAATAGCTACAAGGCCTATATCCTGGGTGTAGAGGTCAATACTGTTATCGCCGGGTATCGCTACGCCAATTTTAAATTTCCTGGGAAGATAGGTTGTACCATAAAGCGGTTCCGTTTCTTTTACTTCTTCTTTTCCTGAGTAAATTTTTTCCCCATCAAGCCAGATTTCATGATACGCATTGGTTGCCGGAAGCAGAATATCGGATAATTCATCAGCAAAGGCCTGTACCCGGGCCTGGCGTCCATCGATATCCGGCGCGGGTGCTGCCATGACATTCCTGACCACATCACCACAGGCCGCCAGGGTAGTAATCAGTGCCTTGTTAATTTCCTGAATTGTTTTTTTGAGATCTTTTTTAATGACGCCATGCAGCTGAAACGTCTGCCGCGTAGTTACCCGGATAGTATTATCTGCATACTGTGCAGATATGTCATCAAGAGCCAAATATTGTGATGGCGTTAATTTGCCACCGGGAGTGCGCCCCCTTATCATAAAAATCCAGTGTTTATCTCTGCCCATGCGAAGATCCCGGTCATCCTGCTGATAGGTGCCATGAAATTTCAAAACCTGGATGGCCTCTTTGCCAAAATTGGGAAGATCGTTCCCAACTTCGGCATCGAGAGGGCCGCGAAGATAATTGCTATCTTCTTTTAAGATTTCAATTTTACTTTTCTTTTTATTGTTACTCATTAAAAATAATTTTTATGAGATTTTAAAGATTACCGTTCAACGGGTGCATCAATCAGGTTGCCCCATTCTGTCCATGAACCATCGTAATTCCGGACATTCGGATATTCAAGCAGTTCATTGAGAACAAACCAGGAATGAGCAGAACGCTCCCCGATTCTGCAGTAAGCAATGATATCTTTATCAGGTGTGATGCCTTCACCTTCATAAAGTTTTTTCAGCTCTTCTTTACTTTTAAAAGTTCCGTCTTCATTTACAGCCTTAGACCAGGGTATATTCTTCGCACCGGGAATATGTCCTGCCCTTTGAGATAGTTCCAGCAGGCCGGGAGGTGCCAGGATTTTACCCGTAAACTCATCGGGTGAGCGAACATCCACAAGGCCAAATGCCTCTTTGCCAAGATTTTCGGCTACATCATTTCTGAAAGCACGCAATTCTGAATTGATTTTACTAATGGTGTATTTTTTGGGTTCAAATTCAGGGACGGCATCTGTCAACTCGCGGCCTTCATCTTCCCATTTTTTACGGCCGCCATCAAGCAGCCTTACATCCTTATGGCCATAATATTTTAGCAGCCAGTACGCCCATGCAGCAAACCAGTTATTGTTATCACCATATAGAATGATCAGGGCATCGTTATCTATCCCGGATTCGCCAAGCAATTTTTCAAAATCCTCTTTAGAGACAACTGTTCTCCTCAACTGATCTTGCAACTGAGTTTGCCAGTTCCAGCCAGCGGCCCCGGGTAAATGGCCGGAGTCGTATGATCTTGTATTTACATCTACCTCTACAAAACGGACACCTTCATCATTGAGATGGTTGGCAGCCCTCTCCGTAGTTACTAATAATTGTTCTTTGGTTTTTACTTCAGACATCGGCGTTATTTTTTTGATTTTAGGTTTACGCTTTACTTTTCGATTTGGAGATCTATCTGAAGCAGGCA
>JBHJOO010000584.1:0-6682 GCA_050329675.1 Balneolaceae bacterium | reverse complement strand
CCGCCGATATAATCTTTTATGCCGGTATGCTTTGGAGCGATAAAATCAGCAAGGGCCTTATTGGGCTGCCCGCTTCTTTTTTTCGACTGCTGACGCAATGTGTGCAGGACTGCCCGGACTTCCCGTCTGGATTCATCGGTATAGATTTCTATATCATCACCCGCTGCATTAGCAGGAAAAAGGCCTGCTACGCCATGAGCAGTCAGTAGATTGTCACATATGATTTTATCAAGCAGTTTATTAGCATCATCAAAAAGTTTACGTGCTTCAACACCGGTTTCGGGGTCATCAAGAATAGCCGGATATTTACCTTTCATTTCCCAGGCAATGAAAAAGGGCCCCCAGTCGATGTAGTTTTTAAGTGTGTCAATTGAAAAATTGCGGAATGTATGAATTCCCGGTTTCATTGGCCTATGTACCATACTCTCATTCCAATCTATGGAGATGGCATTTTTTCTGGCGCTCTGAATGGACAGGTAACTCTTTTTATTGCCACGGTTTTTATACTGATTGCGCAGTTCATGGTACTCCTGTCCGATCTCTTCAACAAACAGGTTTTTCAGGGTTTTGGATACCAGTTTATTTACGACTGTCACACTTTTTGAAGCGTCGTTTACATGAATAACCGGATGGTTGTAGGATGGAGAAATTTTTACGGCAGTGTGGAGCCGGGAGGTAGTTGCTCCGCCAATGAGCAGCGGAATTTCAAAATTTTCACGTTTCATTTCATCAGCTACATGCACCATTTCATCGAGTGAAGGAGTGATTAATCCGCTTAAACCGATTATCTGTACCTTATTTTCTTTTGCCGACTGTAATATTTTATCAGCAGGTACCATCACGCCAAGATCAATTACATCGTAGTTATTGCACCCAAGAACCACACCAACAATATTTTTGCCAATATCGTGAACATCTCCTTTCACCGTTGCAAGAAGAATTCGGGCTTTCGGTTCTTTGTTTTTATTTTTTTCCGCCTGTCTGTCGATATACGGAATCAGGTGGGCAACCCCTTTTTTCATCACGCGGGCACTTTTTACAACCTGTGGCAGAAACATTTTGCCTTCACCAAACAGGTCGCCAACAACATTCATCCCATTCATCATAGGGCCTTCAATAACATCTATAGGTTCATTGAACTTTTGCCGGGCTTCTTCAACATCATCAACAATATAATCAACGATTCCTTTTACGAGAGCATATTTAATACGTTCTTCAACAGGCTTTTCCCGCCACGCATCCTGTTTTTTTTCAATTTCGCCGGACTGCTCATTTTTAATTTTTTCAGCATAATCGGTTAAACGTTCTGTGGCATCATTACGCCGGTTGAATAACACATCTTCAACAAGTTCCCGGAGTTCGGGGTCAATTTCTTCGTATACCTCAAGCTGCCCGGCGTTTACGATTCCCATATCCATACCGGCCTTGATGGCGTGATAGAGAAAAGCGGCATGCATTGCTTCACGAACACGATTATTACCACGAAAAGAAAAAGAAATATTACTTACACCTCCGCTAACTTTGGCAAGAGGCAGGTTCTGCTTAATCCATTTTGTAGCTTTTATAAAATCGACAGCGTAATTATTGTGCTCTTCAATGCCGGTGGCAACGGTCAGAATATTCGGGTCGAGAATAATATCCTGGGGTTTAAATCCAACTTTTTCTACGAGAATATTGTATGCCCGTTCACATATTTCGATACGCCGTTCATACGAGTCAGCCTGGCCTTTCTCATCAAATGCCATCACGATAACGGCTGCGCCATAATCCAGAATGCGTTCAGCCTGTTTAATAAAATCCTGTTCTCCTTCTTTGAGGCTGATAGAATTAACCACACCTTTACCCTGTACCGTTTTTAACCCGGCTTCAATAACAGTCCATTTGGATGAGTCAATCATGATGGGAACCCGTGCTATATCCGGTTCAGCAGCTATAAGCTGAAGAAAATCCGTCATCACTTTTTCTGATTCGAGCATCCCCTCATCCATATTAACATCAATAATCTGCGCCCCGCCCTCTACCTGTTCGGCGGCTACGGAGAGTGCTTCCTCATAATCTTCACTTTTAATAAGCCGTTTGAATTTGGCTGATCCCGTCACATTAGTACGTTCCCCGACATTCACAAAATTGGTTTCAGGGCGGATTACAAATGGTTCAAGTCCGCTGAGCCTCAGCCAGGGTTTTTGTTCCGGAATTTTTCTCGGTTTGTGGTGAGCCGCTTCCTCAGCAATTGCAGCAATGTGTTCGGGAGTTGTGCCGCAGCAGCCGCCAACGATGTTTACCAGCCCTTCTTTTGCATAATCTCTGAACTGATCAGCCATAAAGTTTGCCGATTCATTATATTCGCCCATTTCATCGGGGAGGCCAGCGTTTGGGTACAAGCTTGTAAAGCAGGTTGCATGATTCGCAAGTTCCGTAATAAAAGGCCGCATCTGTTTGGAACCGAGTGAACAATTAAGCCCAACGCTTAACAGTGGGTTGGCATGCTGAACGGAAATCCAGAAAGCTTCGGTGGTTTGTCCTGACAGGGTTCGCCCGCTTTGATCAACAATGGTGCCTGAGATCATAACCGGCCATTGCTTGCCGGTTTTACGGGCATACTGATGAATGGCATAAATGGCAGCTTTACAATTCAGCGTATCAAAAACCGTTTCGACCAGAAGTGTATCTGCGCCACCATCTGTTAAACCGCGTATCTGTTCGGTATAGGCTTCCACGAGCTGATCAAACGAGATGGCACGAAAACCGGGGTTTTCAACATCGGGAGATAATGAAAGGGTTTTATTTGTAGGCCCGATTGCACCGGCAACAAATCGTGGTTTTTCCGGATTTTTTTTACTGAATTCATCGGCTGCTTTTCTGGCAATTTTAGCGGCTTCTTTATTGATATGATATGTTTCAGAAGACAGATTATAATCATCCTGAGAAATTGGGTTGGCATTAAATGTGTTGGTTTCGATAATATCAGCACCCGCTTTAAGAAAACCGGTATGTATTTCATAGATTATACCGGGTTGGGTGATGGATAAAAGATCATTATTACCCTTTAATTCATCACTATGTTCATTATATTTAACACCTCTGTAATCTGCTTCACTTAATTTATAACTCTGAATCATGGTGCCCATGGCACCGTCCATTACAAGAATTTTTTTCTTCAGAAGTGAAAAAAGTTTATGGGTTGAACGCATTATTAAAAATAAACCTTATTTTAAGAGTTTTTAGACAGAGTTTAAAAAGAAGGCAATTTACGACTTAATTACATACGATATAAACTATGAAAGTTATCGAACATTACGTAAAAGCGACTGAGCCTTTAATATCGTTCGAAATAATACCACCGAAGCGGGGTGGCTCGATAAAAACATTATTCGATTCGCTTGACCGTTTGATGGAAGAAGCCCATCCGCCATTTATTGATGTTACCTATCATGCTGCCGAGGCCAGTGTGGAAGAACAACCAGACGGATCGTTAAAACGGGTTGTCCGGCGAAAACGGCCGGGAACGATCGGGCTTTGTGCGGCAATACTACACCGCTATGGAATTGATCCGGTACCGCATTTAATTTGCGAAGGCTTTACCAAAGAGGAGAGCGAAGATGCACTGATTGAACTTAACTACCTTGGTATTCATAATGTATTAGCAATTCGGGGTGATGATACGGGAAATCAAATTTCGCTGAATATGAATGGGACCGTTAATAAATATGCTGTCGATCTTGTGAAGCAAATACAAGATATGAACAGGGGACAGTATCTTGAAGATATTATTAATGCCGATCCAACAGATTTTTGTGTGGGTGTTGCCGGGTATCCTGAAAAACATTTTGAAGCTCCTAATTTGGAATGGGACATTAAAAGATTAAAAGAAAAGGTGGATGCAGGCGCGGATTACATTGTCACCCAGATGTTTTATGATAACAGTGCCTATTTTGAATTTGTTGAAAAGTGCAGAGCAGCGGGTATTGAAGTGCCTATTATTCCAGGTTTGAAAATACTAACCTCATTGAATCATTTAACCGTGCTGCCAAGGCATTTTCATCTTACCATTCCGGATGAACTTGCCAATGAAATAGAATCTGATCCTGAAAACGTAACGAATATAGGTGTAAAATGGGCTCAGCAGCAATCACTCGAACTGCTGGAGGCGGGAGTGCAGGGCCTGCATTTCTACATTATGGGTGATCCACAAACAGCTATTGATGTTATAAAGGCCCTATAATTACAATTTTTTTTGTTGAGTTGAGTGTAGCGTTTTTTGCGGAACGAAATCCCGACAGTGACAAAATAAAACAATGGCATGTGAATGACTCTGTCGGGTTCTCGCAGTGCAGATGTCAGGAATGCCGGACAAAATCCATCAATCTTTATATTCGTAAATTAAGATAAAAAACTCTGCTAAACATATTGCTGACCGTATTCGTCTGATGATTGCAACCAAGCAGTTTCAGGTGGGTGAGCTGCTGCCTTCTACACGTGAACTTGGCAATCAGCTGGAGGCAAGCTTTCACACGGTAAGAAAGGCGTATCATATCTTGACTGCCGAAGGCCTGATCAGCAGTGAAAAAGGACGAGGATTTACAGTAATAAGACAAAATACGTCACTCGATAAATCGGAGCGACTTGAGACCGGGGCTGAGAAAATACGTCTTTTGCTTGAAGAGCTGATTGGATACGGCCTTGATGAATCGGAAATTGAAACCTTATTTGAAGAACAGATCAGTTTTATGGAGTGGCCCGACCGTATCCAGAGCTGTGCATCAGTCGGAGATACAGAAGAGCTTGGCAAAATGCTTTCCGACTCAATCCGGAAGCAGGTAGGAGTAAAAAGTACGGTATTAAAATCATCGGATTATGATGAAGCCATTCGGTTCGATGCCCTGTTTATTCCGATACAGCTGATCAATCAGTTTCGCAGCCTATCCGAGTCAATACGTGTACTGCCTGTGGTATTCGGATATGAACCTGATATCTTGCTTTCTATTGCAGAGAGAGCAGAAATCGAAGCAATTGGACTTGTAACGGCTGAGGAAAAGACCATTCCTAAAATTATCAGTGACCTGAAACAGATAATGAAGTTTGAAGGGGCCTTTGTGGCGGGGGCAACATATGGTAAATCGCTGCCTCTGTTTGTGCGGAATACGGATTTGATACTCTATACCCCTGCAAGTGCCAATCTTGTAGAACAAAAAATTCCGGAAAAGCGGCGATTAAAACTGGAGTTCCTTCTTTCCGAAAAAAGTGCAGGGATGATCCTGTCGGAATTGTGGGATCAGTAGGATTTTAGTTTAATGTCATGTTAACGGTGATCCTGCAACTGAGGGAAGCAGCCACCGGATGAGTTTTTGAAAATATGAGAATTTTTGAAAGATTGAGACGATTCAGGGTTGATTCATCCAAAGACTTCACCGACATTTCATATGTGACTTAACATTACAACACGGATCAGTTTTATCTATTTTGTCTATGCCGTCAATGAATATTCAGGATCTTATTAATCAAGCAAAATCTGCACTTGAGAATGAAATAGAGGCTGTGCGTAAAAAGCCATCAACTGATATTTTATTTGACGGAGAAAGAATTAAATCGGATGGCGGCGGCAAGGGAAGAGATTACAAGTTTGAAACACATCATTCTTCTATCCGGTATGCCGAGGAAATAAAAGCCAAAACAAAAGAAAAGGAGTTTGTGGTAAAACCGGTTTTCTATGAAAATAATGAGATTGTTTTACAGTTTCCCGAGGCAGTGGGTGAAAAAATCGATGAACTTCATGTGGAGTGGGAAAATGATTTTGTTTTAAAACGAATGCTGAGTGAGATTGAAATTCTGACAGATGCATCTGAAGTCAAATTCAATAGGATCGATTACCTTTTTAATCCGGAACCCAAACAGAAAGCAGCTCAGGCCAATATAAAACATGATGGCCTTCGAAACAGTGCTCAGGAGCAAGCGATACAGAAAGCCCTTGCTCAGCGTACACTTTTTATCTGGGGGCCTCCGGGTACCGGAAAAACAGATACATTGGGATATATAAATGCCAATTATCTGAGCATGGGTAAAAATGTACTGTTCGTCTCTAATACAAACCGGGCGGTAGATATTGGACTGCTAAGTACCATTCACGCACTCAGGCAAATCGGTGAAGAAGAACTGGTGAAGAGCAGTACCCGGTTTGGAGAAGCTGCTTTGGATCAGGCGGGTATCCAGTCATTTCTTTTTGATGAGCATATTCAAAAGAAGATTGAAAAAAAGAAAGAGCAGGCTGCCGATTGGATTAACCTCTTGAGAAAACAGCAGGATTTGAAAGAGAGAATTGAAATGAGGCTGCGGGATGGCAAGCAGCCAACAAATAACCAGGAACTTGAATTAAAACTTGTAGATCAAAAGATTAAAAATGCAGGCGGACAGGAAGCTCTTGAAGAATTAATTTCAGAACACAGCAGCATTAATGAAGCTATGGAACTTCGTAAGTTCAGGTTTGTAGCTACCACGCTGGCCAAAGTGTGTACGTCTGACCTGTTCCATAATATGGAATTTGATGCAGTAGTTATTGATGAGGGCTCTATGGCTAATTTACCGTATCTGATGGTAATGGCCTCCCGTGCCAGACGGCACATCGTGGTCGTGGGAGACCCGATGCAGCTTCCGCCAATTTCTGTAACTGATGACAGGGAATCGCGGG
>JBHJOO010000028.1:0-15317 GCA_050329675.1 Balneolaceae bacterium | reverse complement strand
AGAGTAGGTCGCCGCCTTGTCTTCCACTGCCAGCCCCTGTACGCTCCGCGTCAGGGGCTTTTTTTTGGGTATATTTGGTGCTGACCAATAAATACAAAAAATTATCTTGCAGATTTACATGTCTTACTTCACTAAATTTTTATGAAGATAAAAGTCGATGCCATAGAACGTATAACCGGGTAAATTGAAACAGTTGTAAATGAAATATGATAATTACCGGTTTGGTACGTTGTTTAACTATCCCTTTATAAATTCTTACATAGAAAAAAAATATGTATTATATTTTAGCAAAGGGCTTAAAATATTAAAAAATAAATAAATTTTGGATTCACATATCATAAAATCTCTTAATATCAAGCAAAGCATCGATGCATTTTTGTCGCATTATAAAGAAAAACTTGATGAACTTTTCAATCAGCGAAATGTTGAAAATGAGTTAACCTCCTCCAGAGGACTGCCTCCCTATGTATTGAGACAAATTCTGGAATGTAAACCTCTTTCAACTTTTATACCGGAAGAATTCGGCGGACGTGGATGCAAAACTTATGAGGCTCTTTCAATGCTTGAAACCTCATCCTATCAGTCGCTTCCTTTATCATTGATGATGGGCATAAACGGTGCTTTATTTTTACAGCCATTGGCGAATTACGGTGAAGAAGAGGTTAAAAAGAAAGTGTTTAGCAAATTTTTAGAAGAAAACAACATGGGTGGCCTTATGATCACCGAACCCGGTTATGGTTCTGATGCACTTCGAATGCAAACCGGTTTTAATCTTGAAAATGATCATTATCAAATTAGAGGTTTAAAGCACTGGGCGGGATTAACCGGATGGGCAGATTTTTGGCTAATTACCGCGAGAGAAACGGATTCTGAGGGTAATTTAGGGAGAGATGTTGGTTTTTTTATTCATGACAGCAGAGATGGCGGAATAGAAGTTGAAGAATATTTTGAGAATTTAGGCCTGTATATGTTGCCCTATGGCCGAAATCAAATAAATATTAAAATTCCGAGAAATCAGCGTTTAGAACCTAAAAGTACGGGGTTAAAAATGATGCTCGATATTTTACACCGGAGCAGATTGCAATTTCCCGGAATGAGTACAGGGTATCTGAACAGAGTAATGGATGAAGCATTAACACACTGTAAAGAGAGATTTGTAGGAGGTGTCAGTTTATTCGGTTATGATCAGGTAAAGGAAAGACTTGCCAGATTGCAGTCATACTTTACGGTAAGTTCGGCGATGAGTTTTTATACATGTGAAAATGTTCCGCTTGATCAGGATACTTCTAAAATGGATTTGGCAGCAAATTCAATTAAATCTGTTGTGACAGATTATATGCATTCAGCTGCACAATCTTTACTTCAATTGGTTGGTGCAAAAGGCTACAGGGTTGATCATTTCGCTGGCCGCGCTCTTGTCGACAGCAGGCCCTTTCAGATCTTTGAAGGATCGAATGATATTTTATATCAGCAAATATCAGAATCTCTAATTAAAATGATGAAAAGGCTCAAAATCTCTAACATGTATGAATTTTTAAGTGAATACAAACTAACCGAACATGCTGCAGAGTACTTTTCGAAGTCTTTGGATTTTAATATTGATTATCAGTTGCCACAGCGTAAACTTGTTCAGCTTGGGCAGGCAATCGGACGTATTATTGCTATGAACATGACTATAAAAATGGGTGAAAACGGATTCAATAGTGATATGATAGCAAACAGCCTGAACGTAGTTTCATCCGAAGTTGAGAGTATCATTGCGGGTTTTAAATCCGATCAAACAGCAAAAGTTCTTGTAGATTATCAGGAAGATAGTTCCTGGAGAAAATTTCTATCTCAAAATGCTATTTAAAATTGATTTTTTATGACCGATAAGGTTGTTGTACTTACCGGTGCCGGAATGAGTGCCGATAGCGGATTGGCGACGTTCAGGGATTCAGGAGGTTTATGGGAGGGATATGATGTATATGAGGTTGCTACACCTGAGGGATGGAACTCAGATCCGGAGAGAGTACTGGAATTTTATAATCTGAGAAGAAAACAGGCTTCAGAAGCAGAACCAAATGAAGGCCATAAAGCATTAGCCCGTCTTGAAGAATCTTATGATGTTTCAATCATCACTCAAAATGTTGATGATCTACACGAGCGGGCAGGTTCATCACATGTGATACATTTACATGGAGAACTGAGAAAAGTAAGAAGCGTAAAGAATGAGAACCTGCTTTACGATATCGGATCCAAATCAATTCAAATAGGAGATACTGCCGAAGATGGTGCACAATTAAGGCCACATGTAGTCTGGTTTGGAGAAATGGTACCGATGATTGAAAAAGCTGCAAGTGTGATTGAAACAGCTGATATACTCATAGTTATTGGAACTTCTCTTGTTGTTTATCCGGCCGCCGGTTTAATTGATTATGCAAAAACCGATATTGAAAAGCATATTATAGATCCAGCAAAACCTGAATTGAGATCTTACAGAAATTGGCATCATATTGAAGAAAGAGCATCTACAGGTACTCCGGAACTTGTTAATAAATTATTAAGCAATAGCAGTAATTCATGAAATTATGAAAGCAAGTAAAGCGTCAACAAAAGAAAAAGAAGCTCTTGAGAAATATCTTCTTCAATTTCTGAATCTTGAAAAACGGTTTCCACTATTGCCCGGAAATTCAAATAAAAGAGCTATAGCAGATTTGGTTGGTATCAGCCAGGATGAATTGGATAGAATTCGTGGTTTATATGAAAAGAATGCTCGAAAGGCTGCCATTGAGCTTCTGAAGGAGGAAGATATTTCTGTGTGGGTTGACTCACTTCCGTTTGAATCGGGAGATAAAATTGCAGCTATTGGTGATTCGGCTACTGATGATTTACAGGGTTGGTTTACCATTTTCAAATATTTAATGGAGATTAGTCTTGATTCAGATATCGAATTTATCAATGCAGGTATTTCGTACGATACATCATCTGAAGCCCTCCGCAGATTGCACAGAGATGTATTGAGTGAAAATCCTGATTGGGTAATCGTGGCACTTGGTACGTTTGATGCAATCAGGCTGCCGATAGCTCCCGGAAGAACGTTGCTGCCATTATCGGAAACCTGGGAAAACCTTACAACTATTGAAGACGCAGTAAAAAAAGTAACGCAAAATCCTTTAATATGGATTACACCGGCACCGGTAATTCCGGAATTATTAGATGGAATGGAATTATTTGATTTTACGATTAATGAAAAAGATCTTTTTCAGATCAGGGAAATTTTGACAAGTAAAACAGGATATATTGTGGACCCTTTAGGTAAGCGAATGGGTAAACCTCCGGAAGCATGGTTTTATCTTAATGATGGGATAAATCCATCGCTATCAGGCCATGTAAATACCGTTCGTGAACTGGTCCGCACACTTGTAACATCCCTTGAAAAAGAAGGGAGTTCATTGAAGCGGGATAATCAGGATCGATAGATACCCCAAAAATTTCTGGCGAGATTATTGTTTAAACGCGAAGCGAAATGCGGGTATATTCAGACTGCGAATCGGATACTTAAAACTCTAATTTAAAAGAAAATACTCCAAGTGCCGGTGATACTTTGGATATAATATCCCCATTTGATGTTAAATAAGGCGTTGATTGTAATTGAGGCTGTATCAAGCCAAATTCAGTTCTGCTGCCCCTGGATGTGAAAATGGAGTTACGATTCAATAACCAGGATGATGTGAGATCCCGGTTCCTTTCAGCCATAAAAAAAGCATCTGCAAGACCAAAGGCAAAACCGGTCCACGCTCCGATTGAGGAGCCGAGCCGGACACCATCTGAAAAAGAATTGCCAGACAAGATGATTACCGCTGTGCCAATAGCCGCTCCACCAGCAGTTCCATAGAAAGTATCAAGTAATAATATTATTGATGTATTACTTCCGTCATTGAATGTGCCGGAAATAAAAAACTGCTGCCCTTTAGGAAGTGTCACCACATCATAAATAGCAATTCCGGCCCCTCCGAGTATTCCGGCACCAAATCCAATTCTCAATGGATCAAAATTACTTGAATTGCGGAGCCCCATGGTTGCCGCACCAAGAATGGACCCTGTTACTGTGCCATTCAGCAGATTACCTCCGAGTAGTTCAATAGTTTGTGCGTTTGTTTTCTCATGTTGCAGTGAAACACTCAGAACTATTGTCAAAAGAAACAGGTAACAGGATTTTTTCATTTTTCAAAAATAGCAGGTAGATGATTTGAACAGAAGTTAATAAAAAAGCAGGTATTATTCAGGATCGTTAAGTGCTACCGGAATTATTTTGCCATTATAGAATTTGTGAGAATTTAAAATAAAATCAGCAATATATGTTCCCATCTCTTCTGCTGTGACCGGTGGTTTAAATTCCGGAAATGCTTCCTGCAGCATTTCCGTGTAAACAGCACCGAGGCAAAGGCAGTTACAGGATATCTCCTTATCTGATAGTTCAGCAGCAAGACATTCGGTTAAGATTGATAGGGCCCCTTTGGATGCACTGTACGCTGATAAACCCGAAAATTTACTGCTTCCCTGAAATCCACCCATACTCCCAATGTTTACAATATGAGAATCCTTCGAAAAGTAGGGCAACAAAGTCCTGATAAGCCGTACCGGAGCCAAAAGATTTATTTCAATCTGAAGCATCCATTCTTCGTCTGTCTGATCTGAAAAGGGTTTATTTATCAATACACCTGCGTTATTTATCAGCCCGTGAAGGGTTACATTGTTGGATTGGATATGATTTTTGATGGATTCAATGTCAATTGTTTTAGACAGGTCGGCAGTTAAATAGGTTACAGAAGATGGATAAGCATTTTGAATTTCTTTGAGAGGTTCAGATGTTCTTGCGGTAATGATAAGCTGATGGTTTGAGTCTGCAAGGCTGCGGGCTGTTTCTAATCCAATACCCCGGCTGGCTCCGGTAATCAGTATGGTTTTTATCATAAGTAAATAATTGTTGTTTGAGAATTCTGGATTGTAAATAGATCGTAAAGATCGTATAAACTATTGGTTTTGAAAGCGCTTTTTTAAGATATTTAGAATAAATATTATTTGGTTGTATTAAAAACTGTATAAAGATAAACAATGTCAGATTCAGACTCATTGAATATAGAAATTCCGGAAAATATCAGGAAATTAACGCCATATGTTGCCGGTAAAACGATTGATGAAGTAAAGCAACTATATAAACCGGAACGTATATCAAAACTTGCATCGAATGAAAACAGAATGGGGTGCAGTCCGGATGTTGCGAAGGCTGTTCATCAAACTCTTCAAATCATACAGGATTATCCGGATCCGGTAGCCCGAAAACTTAGAGCTGTACTTGCTAAAAAAAATGGTGTCTATCCCGAAAATATTCTTTTGGCAGCCGGATCTGAGAGTGTAATATCAATTATCTGCAGAACCTTTTTTAAGCCACATGAAATTGCAGTTACTGCTGATGCTACCTTTGTTGGGTTTTTTGTACAGGCAGGTGTTCAGGGTATTGAGGTAAAAAAAGTTCCGGTTACAAATGCTTATGAGTTTGATATTGATGGTATACTGAATGCTGTGGACAAGAAGACAAAAGCAGTGTATATAGCAAATCCGAATAACCCCACCGGGACCTATATCAACAATAAGAGTTATAAAAAACTTTTGGAATCTCTTCCTGAAACAGTTCTCCTGATTACAGATGAAGCCTATTACGAATATGCCATAGAGGAACCGGATTACCCGTCAGCGATTGATGATTTGCAGCCGAATGTTATTATTTTACGGACCTTTTCCAAAGCATACGGCCTAGCAGGGTTTAGAATAGGGTACGCAATTGCACACAAAAATCTTATTCAAACAATGATGAAAGTGAAGCTGACGTTTGAACCCACATCATGTGCACAGGCAGCTGCTCTCGCTGCAATTAATGATACATCTTTTCTTACTAAAAGTGTAAAAATGGTAAATGACGGGAAAGTCAGGCTTTATAATTTTTTAAAAAAACATAACATCAGGTATGTTGAATCTGTATCCAATTCGGTTATGATATGCCTGGAAAACGAAAATGAAGCTGCTGATTTTACTCAAGCTATGCTTGAAGAGGGTGTGATTATTCGACAGGCCGGGGCTTTTGGATTACCGAATTGTGTCCGGATAACCATCGGATTACCGGAGGATATGAAACATTTTGAAAAAAGTTTTGAAAAGGTGATGCAAGAGAGTTTACCTTCACTGTCATAAAAACTTTTTTTAAATAAATATCTATGTCTGCAAAGAAAAAGAAAAAAAGTGTTCAAACCGGTTTTGAATGGGAAAAGGTTGTCAAAATTTTTCAGTATTCCCGTGCAATTGATCGGAAAGAGGAGAGTGAGCTGGTGCCTGAAAAAAAGGTTCTGTATCAGTTTACGGCAAGAGGCCATGAACTTGGACAGGTTCTAATGGGTTCTCTTCTTACTCATCCCAAAGATGCTGCCAGTGCTTATTACAGATCACGTCCGTTATTATTGTCACTTGGCTTATCACTTGAGGATGCGATGGCAGCACCGATGGGTAAGTCCGGAGGGTATAGTGATGGCAGGGATATCGGTGTTGTGTGCAACAAACCGGATGGCAAGGGTGCCGTTGTTTTACCAATGGCCGGCGATGTCGGTTCTCAATATACTCCTGCAGCAGGATGGGCTCAGGCCATCGAATATAGAAGAAAAGTTTTGAAAGAAGATGAGTACAAGGGTGCCATATCTGTAGTATTCGGAGGTGATGGATCGGTTGCCACAAATGGATTTTGGTCGGCGCTTACTATGGCAACCACATTGAATTTACCGGTGCTATTCTTCATAGAAGACAATAATTATGGAATTTCGGTACCATCACATTTTCAAACACCAGGCGGCAATATTGCCAATAATCTGAGATCATTTAAAAATTTAAACATAAAAGATGGTGATGGAACAGATCCGGATGAAACGGCTGGATTGATTAAAGAGTCGGTTGATTATGTGAGAAGCGGTAAGGGTCCGTTATTGCTGAGATTAATAGTACCAAGGCTTTCAGGTCACTCATATCAGGATAACCAGGCTTATAAGGATCCCGAATTAATTGAAAAAGAGGAAAATGAAGATCCGCTGGATAAACTTTACGCATATCTGGTGCCTGAATTTATAAGTAAAACATCCTGGAAACGGTTAGAAACCAGGTGCAAAAATGAAATTGATAAAGTTGCGGAAAATGCCTGGAACAGGCCTGATCCTGATCTCTCAAGAGTAAAAAAATTTGCATTTGCCGAGTACGATGAAAAGGGAGAACACGAGAAACCAATAACAGGCGGTTTGGCCGCTGAAGATATCCGGCTTCCGGCGGGAACCGAAGAAGCCAAACCCGAAAAGCAGAGAATCAATATAGTTGAAGCCATTCGAAGAACTCTTGAAACAGAACTTGAAGTGAATGACCGGCTTTTGGTTTTTGGAGAGGACGTCGGTGCCAAGGGGGGGGTTCATGCTGCAACTCTTGGATTACAGTCGAAGTTTGGTGAAGGTCGTGTTTTTGATACCAGCCTTTCTGAAGAGGGTATTATCGGCAGGGCTGTTGGCATGGCCTATGCCGGACTTATGCCGGTTGCTGAAATCCAGTTCAGAAAATATGCTGACTCTGCTACTGAGCAAATAAAAAATTGCGGAACCATCCGCTGGCGTACAGCTAACCGGTTTGCAGCTCCGATAGTGGTTCGCATGCCCGGCGGATTTGCAAAATGTGGAGATCCATGGCACAGCGAGTCGAATGAAGCTTTTTTTGCACACATTGTAGGCTGGCAGGTTGTTTATCCGTCCAATGCCGAAGATGTAACAGGGTTGCTTAGGTCAGCCATGAGGAGTAATAACCCGACTATATTTTTTGAGCACCGCAACATGCTGGATGCCAAGTGGGCACGAAGGTCTTATCCGGGTGATGATTTTGTTGTTCCTTTTGGTAAAGGAAAAATTTTACGTGAAGGTAAAAAAATCACAGTTGTAACCTGGGGGGCAATGTGTGAGCGCGCCGAACAGGCAGCCGAAGAGTCCGGGGTGGATGCTGAAATTATCGATTTACGATCCATTATACCGTGGGACAAAGAAATAATAAAAAAATCCGTAAAAAAAACGAATCGCTGTCTCATTGTTCATGAAGATCAGCAAACGGCCGGGTTTGGTTCTGAGATAGCATCTTATATATCAGATGAATTGTTTGAATTTCTTGATGCCCCGGTGCAGAGACTAACCACGCCGGATATCCCTGTTCCCTACAATGTAAAACTGATGAATAGTATCCTGCCGGGGACAGAGTCAATTTCCGCAAAATTAAAAGAATTGACTTATTTTTAAGAGTTCTGTTTTAATCGGGCGATTTCGCTATCTTTTGAACTATTCCTGTTTTTTATTAATCATTAACTTTAAATGCGTCTAAATTTAAAACTCATTCTCGGGTTTGTATCGGTTGCTGCCCTGATACTCATCGTTGGTGCCTCATCTTATTTTCTGAATAACCAGATAAAAAATGACCTGATCAATGAAAGCAGAGCAACTGTCAATGAATTACAATCCTTTTCAGAACTTACTTTAAATCTTCAGAATTCATTGATTTATGTAAGAAATTATCTTGTAGAGTATGATAAATTAAGAGAGAATCCGGATGATCTTGAAATAAATATGAAAGTTTCTCTGACGGAAGAGCAAGTAAACCGGAGTTTAAGCAGGTTTGAATTATTATTGGCCAAAATAGTTGAAGATGCAGAGAATCACAGTTATCAATCAGATACGGCCGTATATTACCGAAGAGAGATGCTCGAAATTGTTGATTCACTTCAAAAAGCGTTTAACCCGTATAAATCTCTGATTCATCAATTATTTGAAATCGATGAAGAAGATGAAACGTTTGGCGATCAAATGTATAATACTACGATTGAGCCTTATTACAGGGGGACTTTACTGCCTATCATTGAGAAACTGCAGCAGAATGAAAAGATTCGTGTGGATGCTCAGTTGAGTATCATTCAAAATTCGGCTGAAAGTACGGGAATTAAAATAATACTGTTTACAGGAATTGGATTTATTATAGCCATGTGGCTGGCTTATTTTGTTTATGTGTCAATAGCCAAACTACTCAAAAACCTTTCAAATGCAGCACAAAAAATTGGAGATGGGGATCTTGATAACAGGATTCACCTTGGAACCAATGATGAACTTGAAAAGGTTGCAGAATCGATCAATCAGATGGCGGAAAGGCTAAGTAAAAGCATGGTATCAAAAGCTTATGTGAATAACATACTACAGTCTATGGGTGATATGCTTGTGGTAGCAGATGATAACCTGAATATAGCAATGGTTAATGAAGCGACAATATCCAAACTTGGATATACGGAATCCGAGCTTATTGGAAAACCGGTTACAGATCTCATTC
The DNA here is from genome assembly GCA_050329675.1 of Balneolaceae bacterium. Lineage (GTDB taxonomy): Bacteria > Bacteroidota > Rhodothermia > Balneolales > Balneolaceae > CAYVBJ01. The sequence goes on along the minus strand of JBHJOO010000028.1, from coordinate 5,897 downwards.
ATGAAAGTGAGCATGAAAAAATGAGAAAAAAGCTTGGTAAAATAAAGAACGGTTTTCAGACAAGTGTGGAAACACTTTACAGTACCAAAACGGGAGAAGCCATCCCGGTTATCTTATCTCATTCACAAATACGGGATAAGTTTTCTGATGATTATGGCCTTGTTTGTGTAGCAAGTGATATCTCTGCACAAAAAGAAGCCGAAAAGAAAATATCAGACTCATTAAAGGAAAAAAACATTCTTCTTGCAGAAATACATCACAGAGTAAAAAATAATCTGGCTGTCATATCAGGATTATTGCAAATGCAGATCTGGAATATAGATGACGAGCGAAATATTGATGCACTTCGCGACAGCCAGATGAGGGTACAGTCCATTGCACTTGTTCACGAAAAACTCTATCAATCGGAATCGTTCACTAATATTAATTTCGAAAATTACATTAAGGATCTTGCCTCTGCTATCCAAAAAACGTATGACCATAACCAATCTCCGGTTAAGATAAGTGTTGAGATTGATGATGTGAAAATTACACTCAATCAGGCAATTCCTTTATCTCTGTTGCTGAATGAATTAATTGTAAATGCATATAAACATGCATTTAACGGTATAAAAAACGGCAAAATTTCGATAGATTTGAAAAAAAATGGTGACAAACTGATTCTCAAATTCGGAGATAATGGAGTGGGCTTGCCGGAAGGCCTTGAACTAAAAGAAAGCAAAGCGTTAGGGTCGACATTGATCAAGACCCTGGTTCAACAATTGAACGGGACATTCAAAGATATATCATCAGAAAAGAGAAATGGATTTCACATCCAGGTAGAGTTTCCGGCCGGATAATTAACTCACAGTGTAGTAATCACGTTTTTGCCGCGTTAGGGATGACTTTATTCCGGAACTGCACTATTAAAGTTGACCTATACCAATTTTTCGAGTTCTGCATATTCTTCATCTGTAAAAATGCGTGATTTGATTACAAACCGAACTCCCAAAGGAATTTCAAGAGAAAAACTGGCACCTCGTCCTTCTGTAACATCAATAGTGAGATGGGTATGTTTCCAGTATTCATATTGATCACGTGCCATGTAGAAATCGCAGCCGTAAACTTCTCCAAGTTTTATATCACTGGAACCCACTTTAAAATCACCATCTTCAAAACACATGGGCGACGAACCGTCACAACAGCCGCCGCTCTGATGGAACATCAGTTTACCATATTTTTCCTGTAATTTGTCAATTACTTTTTTGGCATCGTCGGTGATGGATACGCGCTGTACAGACATAGTTGTAAAGTTTATTTATTCATCGGATGACTCGAGAAGTTGTTACCTCTTGAGGGCTCTGAATCCTCAGTCATCCGATGATTGGAATTTTGAGTTAGGTTGTAAGATTCATCGGATGACTTGAGAGTTTTCAACCTTTTGAAGGTGTTGTACCCTCAGCCATCCGAAGAATTTGAATCAATCTGCTAAAAGAATCCCATCGCTTTCTTATCGTAAGATATCAGCATGTTTTTGGTCTGGCGATAGTGATTCAGCATCATTTTGTGATTCTCTCTGCCAAATCCTGATTTTTTATAACCGCCAAAAGCAGCATGTGCCGGGTATAAGTGATAACAGTTCACCCAAACACGTCCGGCTTTAATTTTTCTCGGAATCTGGTAGGCCTGATGCATATCCCGTGTAAATACACCGGCACCAAGGCCATATAATGTGTCATTGGCTATTTCAAGAGCTTCATCTTCATCCTTGAAAGTGGTAAGTGATGCCACAGGCCCAAAGATCTCTTCCTGAAATATCCGCATCTTATTATGACCCTGGAAAATGGTGGGTTCAACATAGAATCCCTCACTCATTCCATTTCCATTGCCTCCGGTGGCGACCATGGTATCTGCAGCTTCTACATCTCCATGTCCGTTGCCACTCGCATTGGCCACAGCCCATGCCTTTCCGCCTGCAAGAACTTTAGCACCTTCCTGCTTTCCGATATCAATATAATTCATGATTTTTTCGAACTGGTCTTTGGAGGCCTGAGCCCCGATCATCGTTTCACTGTCAAGCGGATGTCCGCGCTTGATCCGGTTTACACGTTCAGTCAATTTTTCAATGAACTCATCGGCGATGGATTCCTGAACCAGTATACGTGACGGACATGTGCAGACTTCACCCTGGTTTAATGCAAACATAGCGGCACCTTCCAGACATTTGTCAAGGAATTCATCATCTGCATCCATTACATTCCGGAAAAAGATATTCGGACTCTTTCCGCCCAGTTCGAGAGTAACAGGGATCAGGTTTTCAGATGCATATTGCATAATCAGCCGGCCGGTTGTGGTTTCACCGGTGAAGGCAACTTTCGAGATTCTCGGAGATTGAGCCAGTGGTTTGCCGGCTTCCGGCCCATAACCGTTCACAATATTGAGTACACCTGCAGGCAAAATATCCTGAATCAATTCCATCAGCACCATAATGCTTACGGGAGTTTGTTCAGCCGGTTTTACGACGGTACAGTTCCCGGCTGCCAGGGCAGGTGCTATTTTCCAGGTTGCCATCAGAATCGGGAAATTCCATGGGATGATTTGACCGACAACGCCAATGGGTTCGGGAATCAGCATGCTTACGGTATGATTGTCGAGTTCGGCAACAGATCCTTCTTCGGCACGGATCACACCGGCGAAATACCGGAAATGATCAATGGCAAGAGGTAAATCTGCATTCAGAGTTTCCCGGATTGCCTTACCGTTATCGATGGTTTCAACCCGTGCCAGATACTCGAGATTTTCCTCCATCACATCCGCAATTTTATTCAGCAGAATACTGCGTTCGGTAGCGGATGTATTTCCCCATTCATCTTTTACTTTGTGAGCGGCGTCCAGTGCCAGATTTATATCCTTTTCATTTGAGCGTGCCACTTTTGCGAATGGTTTTCCATCAACTGGTGAAATAGCATCAAAATATTTTCCATCCACAGGGGGTGTGAATTTTCCTCCGATAAAATTATCGTACGAGTCTTTGAATTCGGGTCTTTCGTATAGCATAGTCAACCTCCTTTATAGAGTTAAGTGTTTAGTTTATATAAATTGATTTAGAAGCGCTTTCATTCCAATAAACTTATATTTTCATAACAGTCAAATTTTTTTTCTATTGTACAAAATGTGATAGAAAACAGAAGAAAGATCAAAGCCCGCATCATCCAATAAAAAGGAGCCACATATACAAACCCAACAGTGTAAAAAACAGAGTCGGAATTGTCAGAACAATACCTACTTTAAAATAGTAACCCCAGGTAATTTTCACTCCTTTATAGTAAAGCACGTGTAGCCAAAGAAGTGTTGCCAGTGAACCAATAGGAGTAATTTTCGGTCCTAAATCGGATCCGATTACGTTGGCATAAATCAGGGCTTCACGCATCAACCCGTCGGTGGCTGTGGCCTGGATAGCCAGTGCATCAATCATAACGGTAGGCATATTATTCATCACAGATGATAAAAATGCAGCCAAAAAGCCCATTAACATGATACCGGCAAACATTCCTTCATCAGCTCCTTTTTGAATCAAAACGGCCAGCAGATCCGTTAACCCGACATTTTGAAGGCCGTAAACTACCACGTACATTCCTATGGAAAAAACCACAATGGCCCAGGGAGCATTCTTTACGACTTTTCGGGTATCTACAGCTTTACTATTCAAACCCATGAATGTAAAGAAAATGGCAATGGTTCCGGCGACAAACGAAACAGGAATGTGAACAAATTCTGCCACAAAATAGCCAATTAGCAGAATGGAAAGAACAAACCACGACATGTTGAACATTTTTTCGTCACGTATCGCATCCCGCGGTTCTTTTACGTCATCCAGAGAATACTCTGCCGGAATATCCTTACGGTAAACAAGGTATAAAACAATTAAGCTGCCGGTAACGGCAAAAAAATTAGGGATAATCATTCGGCTGGCATACTCAACAAAGCCAATTCCGAAAAAATCAGCAGATACGATGTTAACAAGATTACTCACAATCAAAGGTGTGGAGGCAGTATCGGCAATAAAACCACTGGCCATTACAAAGGGAAGCACCATGCGTTCCTTAAATTTTAGCGCCCGAACCATCGCAAGCACAATAGGGGTAAGAATGAGAGCGGCTCCATCGTTTGCAAAAAAAGCGGCTACGATTGCACCTAAAACAGTTATATAGATAAACATCCGGATGCCATTTCCATTGGCGAACCGGGCCATATGCAGAGCCGACCATTCAAAAAAACCAATCTCATCCAGAATCAGAGAGATGATAATAATGGCAACGAATGTGAGTGTGGCATTCCATACAATTTCGGTTACGGTGATCACATCCTGAAAGCTGACAACCCCGGCAATCAGTGCCAGAACAGCTCCGATTGTAGCCGACCAGCCAATGGAAAGGTCTTTTGGCTGCCAAATCACAAGCACAAGTGTGAATAGAAAAATAAGTACAGCAAGAATTGTTAAGGTCATAGTTTCCCCTTATAAATATTTATCCGTTAGATGATTTTTGGGCAGTGTAAATTCAGGTATCATTCTGATTTCGATGAGCAGGTATCGTTAAAACGGGGATAGTTGATCGCCGGATCACATTCAGGCAGACACCACCTAAAAACAGGTCTTCTACGTATCCTCTTCCCTGGCTTCCAAGAATGATCATGGTTGAGGAGGTTTTATCCGCTCCGGCAAGAATTTTATCAGATGGTGAGCCGTACTCAATAAAAATCTCAATGTCCGCATCCGTTAATTTTTCAAGCTGTTTTTTTCGTTCCTGTAATCTTTTCGTGTCTTCCCGGTCAAATTTTTCCAATTGTTCTGGATCTTCAACACCGGGCCTGCCGGCTGCCTGAACGTGTAACATGGAGATCTTTTCCGTTTTATCCGATACCAGTTTACAGATCTGATTGAACGCCCGGTTGGCTGTTGGTGAGAAATCAGTAGGATGAAAGATCCGTTTGAGTGAATCTGCACAAGATTTTACACAATAGAGTTTTCGGTTGTTCATATCCTCATCATCGGTCACAGACAGATTGATTAAATATACCGGAAGATGGCAACGCTGTAAAAGTTCAGTAACCGTACTGCCAAGAAGCAATTCACGAAATTTATTGTACCCGCGATTAGCAATAATGATATAGGCTGATTTATGCTTTTTCGCGGCTCTCAAAATTTCCGAAGGCACATATCCATTGATTTTAAATTGAATATCCGTTTCAACAACAAGTTTCAATGGCTTCAGCTTCTTTTCAAATTCACTCATTTTCTCGTGGTACTGTTTTTCGCTTCCGGTTGAAAGGCCGCCCGGGTAAGAGACAGGTACCGATGTAAACAGCGTAAATTTTTCTGTCCCGAATTGCTCAAACTGCTTCAGGCATTCTACCATTATGTCACTTGCCTGCGAATGGTCGAGAGCCACCAGTGCATGTTTAAGATCACTGCTTTTTGTCATAAATCTATTTTAATCAATATTATTTTGAACTTTATTCAGACAGCCTATTGAAGATTATCAGCTGTCGCGGCAGAAACCTTTTCAGATGGCTTTATCAAAGATTCCAATACGCGGTCATCAGCTATCCATGGAATGGCATAGAGCTTTTTGGCATGTTTCTTTTCGATTTCCTCGAGCAGGGGGATCTCTTCTGCGGCTCGCTGTTTCAGGAGCGGATCAGAAATATCTGTTGCTGACAAGCTCTGATTTGCAATCCATGCATGCGGTTCGATATTGGATCGCCGAAGATCATCCTGCAGCTTTGCCGCTTCGGTAATTGGTGTGGTTTCAGGAATTGTAACGATCAGAAGTTTGGAATACTCCGGGTCTTGCAAATACATATATGGGGTTTTCAGTTTGTCTGCTTCCATATTTGTATTTCGCAGCACCTCTTTA
>JBHJOO010000337.1:0-2004 GCA_050329675.1 Balneolaceae bacterium | reverse complement strand
TGAAACCGAAGAAATGAAGGCTTTTGCAGAGAATAAAAGAGAAAAACGCTGGCTTAGATGGTATGAGGATTTATGAGAAGCCAATGGTATGCCGCGGAGTTTGGGAGGTTTATGAGTGTGGATCCGATACTCAGCAATCCGAATCCGGCTGAATTGTTTGAAATTCATTCGGGTGCTCTTTTTGGTTATTCACCGTATCATTATGTATTTAACAATCCGCTTGGGTTTACAGATCCCACAGGTGAGGTTCCGCTTGGTGCGATACGTCGGGCAGGCAAGTTTGTTGTAAAGCTTGCCAAAACCCGCAGCGTGGATGCCGCCGTAGAAGCCATTACCGGTGGGATACAAGAAGATTTTGCTACGGTAACCGATTCGGAAGCCTCCCTGGGCGATCGTGCCCTGGCTGCCGGCTCTCTGGCGTTGGAAATATTTTCACCTGTAACGGCCCGGGATGCAAAGGCTGCCGGGAATACACTTGGGTTTGGGAAAAAGGCGGATAACGTTGCTGGTGGTATTAAAGGTCTAAGTAATAAGCAACTTAAAAAAGCCGGGGTAAATGCTGAAAACGCAAAAATCTCTATAGTGGGTGAAAAGGCGTCTGGTAAATTTAATATTGCTGTCGATAGTAAGACAAATGAAGTATTTTTAACACCAGTTAAAAAAGGTAGTGGCCCAAATATACCAACTGGTCAAAAGCTTGAAGATTTAGCAAAAGAATTCCCAATAAATTAATGATGTATGAAAGGCCATAAAATTAAAAAAACTGAAAGTCCTTTAATTTCATCATTAATGATTATTGGAGGCAATAATTGGAACCCAGATGATTGCACTAATAAAGTAGGATTAAAACCTGAAAATATTTGGCGACAACCTGAGCAATATATAATTAATGGGAAGCGAAGAATTGAATGGATTATAGGATTTAGGAAAAAAGAATTCTACGATACCAATGATGCGTTATTGTTCCTTTTTGATATGATTTGGGAACATAAAGAAAAGATCAAAAGCTTTGTAAATGAACAAAAGCTTGACCTTTCAATAATATGTAATATTACAATCTGGAAAGATCGACCTTTATATTCTTTTAGTTCTGAAGCTCTTAAAAAACTGGCTTGGTTCGAATGTGAATTGGTCATAGATATCTTTGATTATTCTGAAGAGAATGAAATAAACGATTAAATAAAAGAAGCCCCGGCTCCGGGGCTTTTTGCATTACATCGTGGCCACGTTCTTCTGGAAGAACTCTTTGAACTTCTTTTTGGTGAGCATGGTGTCGATGATCTTGAGGACGGTTTGTTTGTCTTCTTCCTCGAGCTGGTTGATCAGAGCCAGCTGCTCGAAGCCGGGTTTTTCTTCCAGGCGCACTTCTTCGGGCATATTCCCATCATAATTTAAAATCTGGTCGACGCTCATTCCGAACAGGGTGGCCAGTTGCTGGAGTTCTTTGACGGAGGGCTCGCGGTTACCGTTCTCCATTTTGTTATAGTTGGTGTGGCCGATGCCGAGTTCGGCGGCCACCTGCTTTTGCAGCAGTCCCTTTTGTTCGCGGATTTGCTTAATGGTGCTGGATACGTTCATGGCCGGTGAATTTGATTTGTACGGGTAAAAATAGCGATAAAGGGAATTTTTGACAAAAAATTAACGGAAACCGAAAATATTAATTGCGATATAGTGGATTAAATTTTTATTTTTTGATTGAACAAATCGCAAAAAATTAATTCACTTATGGCAACTACAAGAAGAATCAAACTCCAGCCCAAGCTCAGAGCGGCTGCCTGGGGAAAGAGAAACATCGTCCCGGAGCTGCGCATGAGTGGCCACTGGCTGGCCAGGCATGGCTTTGCCGCCGGCAGTCAGGTGCAGATCATCGTCAAGCAGAACCAGCTGATCATCAAACCGGTGGCAGGCTGATGGACATCCCCGAGATCAAATCCCGCCTGAAGCTCTCCGACGTGCTGGCCCATTACGGGCTGAAGCCCGACCGGAATAACCGCCTGCACTGCC
>JBHJOO010000450.1:0-3751 GCA_050329675.1 Balneolaceae bacterium | reverse complement strand
ATACCCCTGTACAGGTTGAGCTTTGGACAACACAAAACGGTGTCAAAATGCTGAAAAAACTGGAGGATAATAAATCGGTTTCCACCCGGATAGAAGAGCATGTGTATGCACCCCGTGAATTATTTTCATTCACTACCAGTGACGGACAAAAACTGGATGGATATCTGATTAAACCGGTCAATTTTGATCCCGAAAAAGAATATCCGCTTATATTAAACATCTATGGCGGGCCAGGAGCTCAGGGTGTTTATAACCAATTCGAATCAAGCGGATGGATACAATATCTTGCACAGGAGGGCTATGTAATAGCCAATGTAAATAATCGCGGCAGCGGAGGATATGGCCGGGATTTTGAAAAAATTGTTTACAGGAATCTGGGTGAATGGGAGGCCCATGATTTTGCAGAAACAGCCCTTAACCTTGCGGAAAACCCCTGGGTTGATGGCAAGCGAATGGCAATACGGGGACACAGTTACGGCGGATACATGGCTTCTTTAACCATGGTACTGCATCCGGACGTTTTTAAAGCCGGAATCGCCGGGGCACCGGTATCCGACTGGCGTCTGTACGACACCATATACACGGAACGATATATGGGTTTACTTGAAGATAATGAAGAAGGCTATATCAACAGCTCCGTAATGGCTCATGCTGATCAGCTTGAAGGGTACCTTTTTGTTGCCCACTCCTCCATGGATGAAAATGTTCATGTGCAAAACACAATGCAGATGATGACCGCCTTCATTAATGCCGGAAAAGATGTTGATCTGCGTATTTATCCTCCGGGCGCCCATGGTGTCGCATTCAATTTTCCAAGTTTTGTATTGCTTCATGAATCCTATACCCATTTTCTGAACCGGCACTTAAAAAATTAGTGTCATCTGCGTTCCATCAAAAGAGGTGAGCTGTCAATTGAATTGATGAACTACGCTTAAACCCGACAAAGTTAATATTTACACTTTTGCCGTTAGCAATTTGCTTATATTCGATTCGAATTCAAATGAAATAATTTCCCGATTTGAAAATAGTTATTATTGGCGCCGGAGACGTTGGTTTTGAACTGAGTAAAATTCTGTCAGATGAAAAACACGATGTTGTGGTTGTAGATCAGAATCCCGAGAGCCTGAAAAAAATAAGTGACCATCAGGATGTACTTGTACTCGAAGGGAATGCAACGTCACCAGTAGATCTGATAAATGCCCGGGTAAAAGGAGCGGATGTAATGCTTGCCGTCACAAACATTGATGAAGTCAATATTGTCTCGTCGGTAATGGCAAAGCGGCTGGGAGCAAAAACAGTGATTGCAAGGGTTCGCAATGATGAACTTTCACGTCCCGATTCGCCATTATCACCATCAGAACTTGGAATAGATATCCTTATTCATCCGGAGCTGGCTGCCGCCCATGAGATTAAATTATTACTTAAAAGAGCTTCGGCGACAGATGTCGTTTCACTTGCAGATGGAAAATTACAATTAATTGGACTGCGATTAAAATCATCTTCCAAATTAAATGGAATGAATCTTGCAGAACTTGCCGATACCCAGGCCTGGAATATCAAACTTATTGAATCCGATTTAAATGTCGCTACTTCCCTTGCCGGGGAGCTTAAAAATGTACTGGTATTGCATGGAAACCCGACAGACCCCAATTTACTTGTTACCGAAGGGATTTCAGAAATGGATGCTTTTATATCTGTCACTGCTGATGAGGAATCCAATATTATTTCCTGCCTTATGGCCAAACATCTTGAAGTAAAAAAAACAGTTGCTATTGTTTCAAAGCCCGAATATATACCGTTAAGTGAAACCATCGGCCTCGATGCTGCTATTAATGTTAAAGCTTCTGCATCAGATGAAATTCATCGTTGTATACGCCGTGGCAATATCACTACAATTAAGGCACTTAAAGGTATACGGGCCGAAGTATTTGAGGTAGTAGCTTCCAACAAATGTAAAGTTGTCAACCGGCCGTTAAAAAAACTCAAAATGCCCGATGGATCCATATTAGGTGGTATCATTAAACAGAACGGTGCTATCGAAATTGCAACGGGTAATTCAATAATTCACGAAGGAGACAAGGTCATAGTTTTTGCCCTGCCCTATGCTATTTATAAAGTAATCGCTCTGTTTCAATGATTGATTTGTTAAATCAAAATAAAAACAGGCCAGGAATTGATGCGAAATTGATTTCCGGATTGCTGGGTGGATTAATATTTTTCTTTGGTTTGGCAATGCTTCTTCCAATGATTATAGCATTCATTTATAGTGAACCTTCCTGGTTGGCATTTTTGATCACATCTCTGTTTTCCATGATTTTGGGTGTCATTTTATTTGTTTCCTGTAAACCAACAGATGAATTAAGAATTCGGGAAGCATTTTTAATCGTAACATTAACCTGGTTTACCGGAGCACTGATTGGTGCGCTGCCCTTCGTACTTACCGGAACACTGCATTCATTTTCTGATGCTTTTTTTGAATCCATGAGTGGATTAACCACAACAGGGGCTACTATTTTTGGCGGAATCACAAGTGATGGAATACAGAATCCAGCTATAGAAGACCTGGATAAAAGCCTCCTGTTTTTGCGGTCTCTCCTGCATTGGCTGGGGTGTATGGGTATCATTGTTCTCACACTTGCCCTGCTTCCCCTGCTGGGAATCGGAGGAATGCAGCTTTATAAAGCCGAATATTCTGGAACGACATCAGATAAAATCACACCTCGTGTTCAAAATACCGCCAAGCTGCTATGGACTATTTATGTGGGCATGACTGTTGTTCAGGCACTTTTACTTTGGGCGCATCCGGCTATGGACTGGTTTGAGGCTATTAATCATGCGTTTTCAACCATGGCAACCGGTGGATTCTCAACAAAAAATCTTTCCATTGCCGCTTTTGATTCCATTTACATCGAGGTGATTATCATCATTTTTATGTTCCTTGCGGGCATCAATTTTGCTATGCACTTTAAATTGTTTACCGGGAATGTAAGCGTCTTTTTTTCAAACCGTGAGATCCGATTTTATACTTTACTAACAATCCTTTTTATTATGCTGATCAGCAGCGGCCTCTGGTTGTTTAATAATTACACTGTTATCGATGCTTTGCGGTATAGTTCCTTTCAGGTTGTATCTATTCTTACAACAACCGGATTTGGAACAGATGATTACACACTCTGGGCTCCCTCCATCTCCTTTCTGTTGCTGCTTCTGTTTTTTACAGGTGGCTGTGCCGGTTCAACCGGCGGCGGAATTAAAATGATCCGGATTCTAATCATCCTGAAAAATATTGGCAATGAAATAAAGCAGGCTGTTCACCCGCAAGCTGTATTGCCATTGCGAATAGGAAACAGGGTTATTGATCAATCGATACTTCGAACCATACTCGGTTTTTTTGTTATGTACCTGATCATTTTTTTATGCGGCACCGTAGTTATGACTCTTTTCGGATTTGATTTTATTTCAGCTGCAGGTGCAAGTATTGCTTCACTTGGCAACATCGGGCCGGCATGGGGGGAATTCGGCCCGGTAAACGAATATGCTGTTATACCCTACACCGGTAAATGGGTCCTTTCGATCCTGATGTTGATTGGAAGGCTTGAACTCTTTACCGTTATTATTCTTTTTTCAAGTCATTTTTGGAAACACTAACCCGGTTATCTGACCATAAATTAATTTGTGCGCAACTCGTACCGGAAATGGCGCCGAAAATCTTGCCATTTCAATTTTCAAAATGATCATTAAAGCGTACTTC